>NZ_JBHVDX010000015.1:0-85117 GCF_042802555.1 Streptomyces sp. NPDC057474
CTCGGACAACGTGATCGCCACAGCAGAAGGCCCCGAATGCGACATGCCAACAGGGTACTTACTAACCCTGAGGATTTCTGGCGCATCACACTAGTGCCGCGGCAGGCAACGTTCGCCCCGTCGCGACGCCCTGCACGCACTCTCGCCGCACCGGCCGAAGACCCAAGTACATCCAGTACAAGGGCCTTCGGCCGGCACGCCGAGAGCACGCACCGGACGCCGCTCCTTCACGGGCAAACGTTGCCTGCCGCGGCACTAGGTGGGCGCGATCGCCGGTCAATGCCCCGAGCTTGCCGGCACCCTGGGCCCGCCGAGCGTACCCGACCCCCTTCGCAGACCTCTGACCTGGGCCCTCTCGGACACCCCTGCCACGGGTGCCCGGTGCGTAGGGGTGTCCACGGTTCCGGTGCCCTGGAATCGTGGGGGCGGAGGCGATAGGGGGCTGACTCGGGAGCCCTACGCCTTCTCCGGGCCGGTCGCCGCGTGCAGCACACGCGCTCCGCTGCCGCGCGAGCGGCGAGACGGTCGAGCAGATCCAACCCGCCAGAACCGACACTCGGGTCAGTCGAACTCCTCGACGTACTCCTGCGGCGGTCCCAGCTCGGGACGGTCCCGCAACTCCAGCTCCCCGCCGAGGCGTTCCAGGTCGAGGATCGTCACGGTGTTCTCGCCGGCACGCAGCAGGGGTGCCGGGCAGTACAGCGTGACCTGCGGTCCGATCTCCCGGTAACGGCCGAGGAGAAAGCCGTTGACCCAGACGAGGCCTCGGCTCGACCCCGGCAGGGCGAGGAAGGTGTCCGCGGGTGTGTCGACGTGCAGTTCCGCGACGGCGAACCCCGCCCGCGTACGCGCGGTCCCGGCGACGCGCGTGGTCCCGGGACCGGTGGCGACCGCGGCGGCCAACTCCTCGGCGGCCCACTCCTGCAGCGCCACCGGCGCGCTCTCCCACCCCTGCACGATGCGCCGGTCGACGAGTACCGGGCCGAGCAGGCCCTTGTGTCCGCCGATGCCGGGACCGTAGTTCACCCGCCCGAGGTTCTCGACCAGGATCTCCAGCCGTACGACGCCACCGGTTCCGTCGACGCGGAGTTCCGGGGAGTCGGGTTCGGCGACACCGACGGGGGTGCCGTCGACGAAGACCAGGGCCCGGTCCCGTACGTCGGTGAGGACGAGCCGGTGTTCGCCCGCCGGGATGCGGGGGTGCGCGGTGTGCAGCACCATGCCCGCGTCGAGGCCGAGTTGTTCGAACGAGGCGGGGCGGGGCGCGGTCGTGGTCGCGGCCGGTACGGCTCGGAGGCCGGCGAGCAGATCGGTGTGGTGGACGAGCGGGAGGCGGGCCGGCGGAAGGGTCGGCATGCGCGCGGGTGACCGGAGCGGTCCCCGCGCGCCGAGCGCCTCGCGTACGGCGTGGAACTTGGCGGTGAGGCTGCCGTCCTCGGCGATCGGCGCGTCGGAGTCGTAACTGGTCACGACGGCCTCCAGGCGGCCCTCGTGGTCGTTGGCGCCCGCCCAGAGGCCGAAGTTGGTGCCGCCGTGGGCCATGTAGACGCTCACGCTGCCGCCGTCGGCGACGATGTCGCGGAGGGTGTGGACCGCGCTGTCCACGCCACGGACGTGGTGCCGTTTGCCCCAGTGGTCGAACCAGCCGTTCCAGAACTCGGCGACGACGAACGGTTCGTCCGGTCGCCGGTCCGCGAGGAGCCTGCGGGCGGCGTCGGGCTTGGACCCCAGGGTGACGGCCGTGAGGGTGCCGGGCAGAGTGCCGCCGTCCAGCATCAGCTCGGTGGGGCCGTCGGCGGTGAACAGCAGCTCCCGGATGCCCCGTTCGGACAGGGCCTGGCGGTTCCAGCGCAGGTAGGCGTGGTCGTCGCCGTAGCTGCCGAACTCGTTCTCGATCTGCACCGCCACGACCGGCCCGCCCTCGGACGCCTGGAGCGCGGCGATGCGCGGCACCAGGTCGTCGAACCAGCGGCCGACGGAAGAGGTGAACGCCGGATCGGAGCTGCGGATCGCGAGGTCGCGGGCGGTGAGCCAGCTCGGCAGGCCGCCGTTGGACCACTCCGCGCAGATGTACGGGCCCGGCCGGACGACGACATCGAGGCCCTCCTCCCCCACCGTACGGATGAACCGTTCGAGGTCCCGCCAGCCGTCGAAGCGGGGCGGCCCGTCCTCGCGGGGCTGGTGGAAGTTCCACGGCACATAGGTGTCGACGGTGTTGAGGCCGAGGTCGGCGAGCCGGCGGATACGGTCCCGCCAGAGTTCGGGGTGGACACGGAAGTAGTGCAGCGCTCCGGAGAGGATGCGATGCGGGGCGCCGTGCCGGTACAGGCGGCCCCCGCCCCAGGTGAGCGCGCTGGTGACGCCGGCGGCAACCACTTCGGTCGCCGAAGTTGCCGTGGTCGCCCTCTCAGTGGTGCCGCAAGGCGGCGTATCGGTTGTGGTGTGGGCCGGAGAGATGTGTGTCGTGGTCGGCTCAGTCACGATGTGAGCCTATGTTATCGGTGCCATGCGTAACAAGGTCGATAGAATCCGGTGAACGACACCGCGGGCCGTCCGCGGGAGGGGAGCGCCATGACCGAGGAGATCGCGAGGCTCAGGCAGCCGAGCATGGCCGATGTGGCCCGGGCCGCCGGGGTGTCGGCGCAGACCGTCTCGCGTGCGCTCCGCGGCTCACCGAACGTCAACCCCGAGACCAGGCGGCGCGTGCTCGCCGCCGTGGAGCAGGTCGGCTACCGGTTCAACAGCGCCGCCAGGGCGCTGTCCTCGGGACGCAGCCACACCATCGGCCTGGTGCTGCTGGCGTCCGGCGGGTACTACTCGCGCTCGGCGGTGACCGCCGGCGTGGAGGCGGCCGCCGGCGCGGCCGGGTACGCGGTGAGCATCGCGACCATCGCCGCGCTGGACACGGGTCTGATGGAGCAGTCCCTGTCCAAGCTGGCCGACCAGGGCGTCGACGGCTTCGTCATCGCCGTACCGCTCATCTCCGTGACACGGAAGATGGAGGACATCACGCGCGACATCCCGACCGTCACCCTCGACGGCTCGCGGACGGCGGGTGCCCGCGTGCTCGGCATCGACCAGCAGGAGGCGGGCCGGGTCGCCACACAGCATCTGCTCGATCTGGGGCACCGTCAGGTCTGGCACGTCTCCGGCCCCGACGAGTGGATCGAGGCGCGCCGGCGGCGGCAGGGCTGGCAGGAGTGCCTGACCGCGGCCGGGATCGAGGCGCCGCCGATCCTGGAGGGCGACTGGTCGCCCGACTCGGGTCACCGGCAGGGGCAGATCATCGCGATGATCCCGGAGGTCACCGCGGTGTTCGTCGCCAGCGACGAGATGGCCTTCGGGGTCATCCGCGCCCTGCACGAGCGCGGCCGGTCGGTGCCCGACGACGTCTCCATCGTCAGTGTCGACGACATCGCCCTGGCTGCCTACAGCTCTCCCCCGCTGACCACCGTCCGGCAGGACTTCTACCGCTACGGCGCGGCGGCCGTGGACCTGCTCCTCCACGGCGACGAGGCCGATGTCGACGCCACCGTGGTCACCGCTTCGCTGACGGTACGCGCCTCCACCGCACCCCCGCGCTCCTCCTGACCGGCTATCACCGCGCGCCCCTTCCCCGGCCCCACCCAACACCGAACTCAGGCCCGCCCGTTCGACAACTGCCCCTCCTGAGCCTCTTGCGCTGTCATGTTATCGGTGCCACCGTAACAACACCGGATCACCATGTGATCCAGATCTCTCGCAGCCAGGTGGGCAACAGGTCCACGGGAAGGACCCCACATGAGGAGATCGCTCGTCCTCACGGGCGCCGCGGTCACAGTGCTCGGACTGCTCGCCGGCTGCTCGGCCGGCGGGAGCGGCTCGGACTCCGGCAAGACGGTTCTCAAGGTCGCCGCCCTCGAAGGCGGTTACGGCCGGGACATGTACACACAGGTCATCGAGGCGTACGAGGCCTCGCATCCCGACATCGATGTCGAGTTGCAGATCTCGAAGAGCATCGAGGACGAGATCACCCCGAACATGAAGGCGGGCCGGTACCCGGACGTCGTGGTGCTCGGCCAGGGCCGGAAGGCCGCCCTCACCGAGACCCTCATCAAGGACAAGGCCCTCGAGGACCTCACGCCGGTGCTCAAGGAAAGGGTCCCCGGCGAGGACACGACCGTCGGGGACAAGCTCACCGAGGGCATCGTCGGCAACCTCAACACCAACCCGTACGGCACGGACCAGACGTATCTGATGCCGATGTACTACGCGCCGACCGGACTCTTCTACAACCAGGGCCTGTTCAAGGAGAAGGGCTGGAAGGTCCCGGGCACCTGGGACGAGATGTTCGCGCTCGGCGACACCGCGAAGAAGCAGGGCATACCGCTGTTCACCTATCCGACCGCCGGGTACCTCGACTCGTACTTCTTCGCGCTCCTCGCCGATGTCGGCGGGGAGCAGTTCTACACCGACGTCATGACGTACAAGAAGGACGTCTGGAAGACGGCGAACGCCCGGAAGGCGCTCGACATCACGACCAGACTGCTGGGGTACGCGGCGCCCGCCACCGTCGGGTACGCCAACGAGCAGGACTTCACCAAGAACCAGCAGCTGGTCCTCGACGACAAGGCGCTGTTCATGCCGAACGGCACCTGGATCGTCGGCGAGATGGCGCAGGCCCCGCGCGCGGACGGCTTCCAGTGGGGCCTGACGCCGCTGCCGGCGGTCACCACGGGCGGCAAGCGCTACATCACGACGTCGGTCGAGTCGGTCTGGGTGCCCAGCGCCGCCCAGCAGAAGGACGCGGCCAAGGAGTTCATCGCGTATCTGTACTCCGACGAGGCGGCGAAGATCTTCGCCAAGTCGAACGCGATCCAGCCCGTCGAGGGCATCGCGAGCAGCCTGTCGGCCGAGAACGCCGAGTTCTACAAGGTGTACGAGGACCCGTCGGTCGCCGCGCTGGTGGGCGGGTTCGCGAGCACCGCGCCCGTCGAGGGCGTCGACATCAAGGCCACGCTCTTCGACACCGCCAACAGCATCATCAGCGGCGACACCACCGAGGACAAGTGGCAGTCCGCGCTGCACGAGGCGAGCGAGAAGCTGCGGCAGGCGGGCGGCTGAGGTGAGGACAGGCACGGTGACGACCTCCGCCACCCCACGCCCCGGCTCGATGGACGGCACCTCGAAGTCCGCATCGGCACCGCCCGCCGGGAGTTCCCGGCGCGGCACCCGGGCTCCGGCCCGCCGCCGCGCCGACACCCGCTTCGTGCTCGTCTGCCTGTTGCCCGCGCTGGTGCTGTTCGCGGTGTTCATGATCGTCCCGACCATGAACGTGTTCCGGATGTCGCTCTACACCTGGAGCGGGTTCTCCCCGGACATGCGTTTCGTGGGGCTCGACAACTTCCGCGCCCTCCTCGACGACCAGCAGTTCGTGCGCGCGTTCCAGAACACGGTCGCGCTGCTGGTCGTGGTGACCGCCGTGACGACGGTCATGGGCCTGTTCCTCGCCGCGGTCATGACCCGGCAGCGGCTGCGCGGACGGAACCTCTACCGGTTCGTCCTCTACATCCCGAACGTGCTCTCGGTGGTCGTGATCGCGGCGATCTTCTCCGCCGTCTACGACCAGGAGAACGGTCTGCTCAACGGCACGCTCCGCCTGCTGTCGCTCGACGGTCTGCAACAGGTCTGGCTCGGCAACCAGAAGGTCGTGCTCTACTCCGTCGCCGTCGCCATGGTCTGGCAGTCGCTCGGCTATTACATGGTCCTCTACATGTCGAGTATGGCGAGCATCCCGGAAGAGCTCTACGAGGCGAGCGCGCTCGACGGCGCCTCCCCCGCCCGGCAGTTCTTCGCCCTCACCCTGCCGCTCATCTGGGAGAACCTCCGCACCACGCTGACCTTCTTCATCATGAGCGCCGTCAACCTCAGTTTCGTCCTCGTCCGCGCGATGACCGGCGGCGGACCCGACGGCTCCTCCGAGGTCCTGCTGAGCTACATGTACAAGCAGGCGTACACGAACTCGTCGTACGGCTACGGCATGGCCATCGGTGTCGTCATCTTCGCGTTCTCGTTCCTCGTGTCGCTCCTGGTCAGCCGGGCGACGCGGCGCGAGCCCCTCCAGTACTGAGGACGGACACCACCGCCATGACCCTGACCACCTCGTCCCGCCCGCCCGCCGAGCGACCGGGAACGGCCCGTCCGGACACCGCCCGCCCGAACACCGCCCGCCCACGCATCGGCCGCCCGCTCACCCACGTCCTCGTCATCGCCCTCACGCTCGCCATCGCCGTGCCGGTCGCCTGGGTGCTGCTGGCCTCGCTCAAGCGGAAGAGCGAGTTCTTCGGCAGCCCCTGGACGCTGCCGAAGAGCCTCCACTTCCAGAACTACGTCGACGCGTTCGTCACCGCACACATGGGCCAGTACTTTCTGACCTCGGTGTTCGTCACAGCGCTCGGTCTGGTGTTCGTCCTTGCGGTCTCCGTGCCGGCCGCGTACGTCATCGCCCGCTACGAGTTCCGGGGCCGCCGCCTCGTCGAACTCGCGCTCCTGGCCGGCCTGTTCGTCAACGTCAACTACATCGTCGTACCGATCTTCCTCATGCTCGTCGACTGGGACCGTTCGCTCATCGACGTCTTCCCCGGCGGGTTCTTCATCGACAACCCCGCCGTCCTGTCACTCGTCTACGCGGCCACGTCGATCCCGTTCACCATCTATCTGCTCACCGGGTACTTCCGGTCGATCCCGGTCGAGTACGAGGAGGCCGCCGCGCTGGACGGAGCCTCCCGCTTCCGGATCATGACGACCGTGATGCTCCCGATGGCGCGTCCCGCGGTCACCACCGTCATCCTCTTCAACTTCCTCGCCTACTGGAACGACTTCATCATCGCCCTCACCCTCCTCCCCGGCGAGGGCAAGACCCTGCAGGTCGGCCTGCTCAACCTGTTCACCGCGCAGAAGGCGGCGGCCGACTACGGGCGCCTCTACGCCGGCATGGTCATCGTCATCGTCCCCGTGCTCCTCCTCTACGCCGTCATCCAGCGCCGGCTCATCGAGGGCATGGCATCCGGCGGCGTGAAGGGCTGACCGCCCGGCCCGCCTGCGGGCATCGACGCCCCCGCTTGCACCAGCGGAAGGAAACCGAACATGAAGGAATCGACGCGTACGGCGCTGTTCGTCGCCGCCCGTACGCTCGTCGCGGCGGCCTGCGTCACGCTCGTCGTCACCGCGCGCACGACGGTGGGGTGGAACAACCTCCTGGTCATGCTCGCCGCGCTGGCCGGCCTGCTGGCCCTGCTCGCGGCTTACAACCGGCGGTTCCGATGACCACGGCCGCCACAACCGGACACGCACTGGCCGAAGTCCGGCCCAGCGAGCGCCAACTCGCCTGGCAGGCGATGGAGTTCTACGGGTTCATCCACTTCGGTATGAACACGATGACGGACCGCGAGTGGGGCGAGGGGCACGACGACCCGGCGTTGTTCGACCCGGCCGGGCTCGACGCCGACCAGTGGGTGGCGTCGCTCAAGAGCGCCGGGATGACCGGCGTCATCCTCACCTGCAAGCACCACGACGGATTCTGCCTCTGGCCGAGCGACGTCACGGCCTACTCGGTCGCCTCGTCGCCGTGGCGGGACGGCGGGGGCGACGTGGTCGCGGAGGTCGCCGAGGCGGCGCGACGACACGGTTTGCGGTTCGGCATCTACCTCTCCCCCTGGGACCGCACCGAGGCGTCGTACGGCTCCGGGACCGCGTACGACGACTTCTACGTCGCCCAGCTCACCGAACTGCTCACCCGGTACGGGCCGGTGTTCTCCGTCTGGCTGGACGGCGCGAACGGCGAGGGCCCGAACGGCAAGCGCCAGTTCTACGACTGGGAGCGGTACTACGCGGTGGTGCGCGAGCTGCAGCCGGACGCGGTCATCAGTGTGTGCGGGCCGGACGTCCGCTGGTGCGGCAACGAGGCCGGGGAGACCCGTCCCGACGAGTGGAGCGTGGTGCCGCGCGCCCTGCAGGACGCCGAGCGGACCGCCGACCGCTCGCAGCAGACCGACGACGGCACCTTCGCCCGCCTCGTCCGCAGCGACGACCGCGACCTCGGCAGCCGCACCGCGCTGGCCGGGCACGAGGACGACCTGGTCTGGTATCCGGCCGAGGTCAACACCTCGATCCGGCCGGGCTGGTTCCACCACCCGAGCGAAGACGCCGAAGTCCGCTCCGTGGACGAGCTGTTCACCATCTATCTGCGGTCCGTCGGCGGCAACTCGTGCTTCCTGCTGAACGTCCCGCCGGCCAAGGACGGGCTCGTACGAGACGCCGACGTGGCGGTCCTTGGGCAACTCGGGCGGCGCATCGAGGACTTCCGTGCGCGGCGGATCGAGGCAACCACGACGTTCTCGTCCCGCGCCCCGGGCGACTCGGGCCCCCTGACCACCGTGACGCTCACGTTCGCTCGGCCCCACCTGGTAGAGGCGGTCGTCATGGGCGAGGACATCAGGCAGGGTCAGCGGATCGAGCACGTCGTCGTGCGGGGCCACCGGGACGGCCGGTGGACGACGCTCGCCGAGGCGAACGCGGTGGGCTGTCAGCGCATCCTCACGTTCCCGTCGACCGAGGTCGAAGCCGTACGGGCCGAGGTGACCCGCTCCCGGGACACGCCGGTCATCGCCCGGGTGACCGCGATCGAGGTGGCCTCATGAAGGGGCCCAGCACGTCCCGCAGGACTTTCGTCCTGATTTTCAGCGCGTGCATCGCCCTCACCGCGCTGGTGGTCACCGGAGTGACGCTGGTCAGCCACCGCGACAGCGGGAGCGGGAGCCGGGTCGCCACCCTCGACGGGCACCCCGTCACCCGCGACGAACTCCTCTTCCACATGCGGCGGTTGGCACCGGCCGTGCAGAACGAGCTGCGCAACAAGTACGGCCTGCGCGGCACGGTCGACTGGAACGCCGAGGCCGGTGACACTACGGCGCTCCAGCGGCTCGAAACCCGCGCGCTCGACGAGATCCGGCGGGACAGGACCACGCTGCTCCTCGCCAAGGAACAGGGGCTCATCGACTCCGTGGACCACGCGGACTTCCTCGCCGAGATGGAGCAGGAGAACGAGTCCCGCGCCAAGGCCGTCGCCGCGGGCCGAACGGTATACGGCGTCACGGAGTTCTCCCCCGACGAGTACTACACACACCGGCTCACCGAACTCACCACCAGCCTGAAGAAACGGCTGGGCACGGAGGCCAAGGGCCCCCTCCGGGTCACCGACTCCGAGGTCCGGCACGCCTTCGACACCGACCGGGACGCGTGGAGCGCCAACGCGACCACGTACACGTACTCCCAGCTGGTCGTACCGGTGCCCACCGGCGCTCCCTCGAACCACGCCACCCGCCTCCAGCAACGCGTGGCCGCCGCCGAGCGGCTCGCGGACGTCGCTCCCGACGAGCCCGGGGCCAGGCTCACGACCGCCACGTACGACGGCAGTGGCACCACCGGCCTGAACGCGCACGACCAGGACCTCATGGCAGTGCTCGGCAAGCTCAAGACGGGTGAGGTGTCCGACCCGGTCACGGGCACCGGCCAGATCACGTACTACGAGCTCGACGGCAAGAGCGTCGACGAGGACAAGGCGTTCGCCGCGTACTCCCGGCGCATCCGGCAGTCGCTCGTCGAGGAGAAGTTCGACCAGTATCTCCAGCGTCGTATCGACGACAGTGACATCGATGTCGACACCGCGGCGCTGGGTGCCATCAACGCAGAGGATGTGCAGCAATGAGACCCGTCGACACCGGACCACCGCCCCCCGCACGGACGCTGTACGTGGGCTTCGTCGCCCTGCTCGCCGCACTGCTCGTCGGAGCGCTCGTGCCCGCCGCGCACGCCACCACCGCCCCGCCCCCCGCCACCGTCAAGGTCAAGCCGTCCTGGCCGGGAAACACGCCGAACACGACCGGCGGCAAGGACTACTTCATCGACGCCACGCGGGGTCGCGACAGTGCGGCCGGGACCTCGCCGGGCACCGCCTGGCGCACCCTGGCCAAGGCGAACGTGAGGACGTTCGCGCCCGGCGACCGCATCCTGCTCAAGGCCGGTGAGCAGTGGCAGGACGAGCAGTTGTGGCCGAAGGGGTCGGGCGGCGCGGGCAGGCCGATCACCATCTCGGCGTACGGCGAGCCGGGCGCGGGACGCCCGTACATCGCGACGAACGGCGAGGTGCCGAGCCCGTTCAGGGCGGACGGCACGAAGAATCCCGCGACGGTCGGCCTGACCGGTGCCGTCGTGCTGCGCAATCAGCAGTACTGGGACATCAACAACATCGAACTGTCCAATGACGACGACTTCGCGACCGACATCACCGCGGGGACGTACGTCCGCGACGGGATCATGATCTCGATCAACGCCGACCTCCTGGCGAACGGCGCGGACAGCATCATGGACCACTTCCGCATTTCGAATGTGTTCGTCCACCATCTCGACGGCCCGAGCACCTGGCAGAAAATCCACTACGGCGCCGTCAATTTCCAGGTCTTCGGCAGCCGCAGCTACAAGGACTACGGCACGGGCGGCTACTACTTCAAGGACGTCCGGATCGAGAACAACACCTTCGAGAACGTCGAACTGCACGCCGTCCAGTTCGCGTTCAACTGGTTCGCGGCCGACGGCGCGGACGCCGGTCAGTACGACGAGAGCGGAAAGTGGCACGAGGGCTGGGAGCAGTTGTGGGTGCGTACCCGCGATCTGTACAGCCGTGACGTCTACATCGGCCACAACTACGCGGAGAGCATCGGCCAGGGCGCGATCCAGCTCGCCAACACCAAGAACATGACGGTCGAGTACAACGAGGTGAACGGCTATCTGGAGCGTTATGACGCGGTGTCCTGCGCGCTCTATCTGTGGGCCGGCGCCGACTCGGTCATACAGTTCAACGAGGTCTACGGCGGCCCGGACAACGAGTACGACGGCACACCCTGGGACCTCGAATACACGAACTTCAACGTCACCTACCAGTTCAACTACTCGCACGACAACGCGGCGGGCTGGATGGCCTACATGGGCAACAGCTCCAACTCGATCGCACGCTACAACCTGAGCGTCAACGACAACGGCGTACTCGTGAAGAACATGCTGTCGACGAATTACTCGCCGACGTACTTCACGAACAACACGTTCGTCTATGACGGCGCGGACCTCGACTATCTCCACGACGAGACGTTCCTGAGCCGCGTCTACTTCCTGAACAACGTCTTCTACAACACCTCGAAGACGAAGCCGACGACGTGGTATCGCCGGACCGGCGCCCTGCGCCAGGCCGTGTTCGCCAACAATGACTACTACGAGGCCGGCGGCACCCACTCCACCCAGGAACCGGCCGACCCGAACGGGCTGCGGGCCGACCCTCGCTTCGTCGGTGATCCCGCCGACTACGTCACCGGGGTGGGCGTCAACCGGATCCGTGAGGCCGCCGCGCACTTCGCCCTGCGCGACGACTCACCCCTCATCGACGCCGGCCGCTACAACCCGCGTCTGGGCACCGAGGACTTCCTCGGCACGCACATCTACTACGGCGACGCACCGGACGTCGGCATGGCCGAGACCCGCATCGGCCCGAAGGTCCCGAACCCGGTGGACAACGATCCCATCGAGGAGGAGGTGGACAACCGGGTCGACCTCGCTCTCGGCAAACCCGCCACCGCAAGCTCGACCCACCCCGGGGCGAACGGCACACTCACGGCCGACAAACTGACCGACGGCAGCCTCACCACCCGCTGGGCCGCCGCCGACGACGCCACCTACCCCATCACCCTCGACATCGACTTCGGCACGGCCACCACCTTCGACGAGGTGTACCTGGACGAGTACACCGACTCGGGCACCAACCCCCGCGTGCAGTCGTTCGACCTGCAACGCCGGGACGCGGGAACCGGCCGCTGGATCACCTTCGCGACCCGCGACACCGGGATCGGCCACGACCTCACCGTGACCGGCTTCGGCGACATCACCACCTCCCGTCTCCGGGTGGCACTCACCGATCCGATCGCGACGGAGCAGTACACCCCCACCCTGACCGAGATATCGGTCTACAAGAGCGACGACTAGGCCGGGCGCCGGCGCGTAATGGCCACCGGTGGGCGGACGCTGTGGCGTCCGCCCACCGGGCTGCGGTCACTCGTCGTCGACGACCAGTCCCCCTCACCGCCGGCAGCGGTTCGGGACCGCACATCTCGATGACGCTCCTGCCCGCCCGGTACGCGGCGATATAGCCCACCTCGGTGCCGACCCGTTCCCGGGACGCGATGACCACCTCCGCCCGACGGCGGGCTCCTTCAGGCCGCAAGCAGCGGGCCGAGTTCGGCGGCCCACTCCGGATGGAGCGCGACCTTCTCCTCATGCAGGGCGAGGATGTCCCTGGCCAGGGTGGGCGTCATGTCGTCGGACAGGTCCGGGCCGATGGCGATCCTGGCCAGGTGGGGCAAGATGTGCGGGTCGCCGGCCAGGTGAACCGGGTCGTGCATGTAGCGCCGCAGGGCCGGCAGGTCGGTGATGCCCACGCAGTAGGCGTGGGTGAAGCCGTCGGGATCGCCGAGGTTCTGGCCCACCGTCGAGAACGACACCGACTCGACACAGGCCGTGCGCCGCATCGCCGCGAGTACGCGCTCACGCTCCTCCTCGGTCACGGTCTCCTTGAACGTGAAGCGCAACATGTGGACGATCACGCCTGCACCACCCCCTTCAACGTAAATGAACCAATGGGTTCAGAAATCTTGTCCAGCTGGTTCAGTCCCTACACTGAACCCATGAGTTCAGAAGTGTCAACCGGGGGCGGGCGTACCGCCCGTGGCCGTATCGAGCGGCGGCAGGCGATCCTGGACGGCGCGTTCGTGGTATTCGCGCGGCGGGGCTATACCCAGGCGTGCGTGAAGGAGATCGCGCAGGAGGCGGGCGTCGCCAAGCCGACCGTCTACAGTCACCTGAACGACAAGGAGAGCCTCTACCGCGAGGCCGTCGAGGCAGCCGCCGACCGGATCGGCGCGCAGAGCCTCGCCGTTGTCGAGCAGCTGCGCGAGGCCGCCGCGGACAGTGACCCGCGCGCCCCGCTCACGACCGTGGCCCGCAACCTGCTGCATGCGTTCATCGACGAAGACGCCCGCGCCGTGCGGCAGTTGGCCTGTGCCCAAGCGGCTCAATTCCCCGACCTGGCGGCCAGCGTACGCGAGCGCACAGCCCTGCGGGTACGTTCCGCCCTCGCTGACCGCCTGGCCCGCCTGGCTCTCGCCGGCCGCCTGCGCCCGTGCGACCCGGAGCTCGCCGCCGAGCACTTCCTCTCTCTGCTCACCGGCCCGTTGGAGTACCGCCCCGACGTCGCCCCGGACACCGTCGCGGACACTGCGACGGACGTCTTCCTGCGCGCTTATGGAAAGTGACCCCGCAACCCGCGCCCGCGAACTCGACGCACCGGCGCGTCCGGCACTCTCCGCGTGATCACCTCGACGAACACGGTCCGCTGAGCGGAGAACACCCGCACGACCAACCCTGCGCCGACCAGCTCACCGAGTTACGAGACGGCCTCAGATGCCGAAGCCGAGCAGGGCCACTTCGAGGGGGAGCGCGGGGCGCTCGGGGAGAGCGGGAGGGTTCTGGCCGTGGCCGGTGTGCGTGGGCGGAACGGCACGGAGGGCCTTGATGCCGTCGGCGGCCCATCCCGCGTCCGTCGGAGGCAGCGACAGGGTCATGCGCCGGCCGTCGGCCAGGGTGGTCTCGATCTTGGTCGGGTCGTTCGTCGACATGGCAACCCACTTCCGTCGCGCACCAGGTGCGTCCAACCTCACCACGAAGGACGCCAGTTCGAGCCGAGAAGTTCCCCCCTGAGCCGTGCCCGAGATCTCTCGCAGGTGGTCCTCGGTCGCGCCCGATCTCGGGATCCAGCCCCACGCGCCCACAGCACATGATCAAGAGTGGACGAGCCGTGTCGCATGTCGCCCACGAAGGACAGCCACCACGCTGCAGGAGGAGTCCGACTTGGCCGCCTGGACGACCGGCCCGACGACACCAACCGGCCGCCGTTCAACGCCGCGTTGAACTCGCTCAGCCTGGTCGCCGACCGCGAGGTCGCGAACGCCGCGGGCGACCTGGCCGACACGGTCGGCCGGTTCGCGCTCCTCGTCGCGGGCCCCGGTCCGAAGAACCGTGGCGACCTTCAGCGGATCATGTCCGCTCTCGCGTCCGGACAACTGCCTTCGTCGACGCCGCCCGCCGCTCCCTGGACAGTTCCCGACAGACCATCGACCGGCAACCGGGAGGACCACCGCCCTGGCGCGAAGATCAAGCCCTACACCCCCACACCACGCACCGGCGACTGACACCGGCCGCCCTCAGGTGACGCCCAGGCGCGTCTCCCGCCGATCGCGCAGTTCGCCGAACTCAAGGGAAGCTCGGGCCCGACCCGTCGCCGGTACGCCACAGCAGTCGGTACGCCCTCCCCCTCCCCTGCCACAAGGCCGGCCCCTTCGACACGACGCTTCGCTGTGAAACCCCTGATCGGACCCACCGGAAATGTGAACTGACGTACGGAACACGGGTGTCGGGACGTAAGTTGTGCCTGGAACTCCTCGCTTCGGCTGAAAGACGGACGGTAGACATGACCGACCACGCGACCACGCCCGGACCGGCGGCGCATCAGAAGATCGACACCTCGGTGCCGCACTCGGCCCGTATCTGGAACTACTGGCTGGGCGGGAAGGACAACTACCCCGTCGACGAGCAGGCCGGCGACGCGTACACGGCCGTGTTCCCCGGCATCGTGACCATCGCCCGCAGCAGCCGCGCGTTCCTGCGCCGCAACATCACGTACTTGGTCGCCGAGGCGGGCATACGGCAGTTCCTGGACGTCGGAACGGGCCTGCCGACCGCGGACAACACCCATGAGGTCGCCCAGCGGATCGCCCCTGAGACCCGGATCGTCTACGTCGACAACGACCCGATGGTCCTGGCCCACGCCCGTGCCCTGCTCTACTCCACTCCGGAGGGTGCGACCGCCTACGTCGACTCCAACGTGCTCGACCCGGACCGCATCCTCGCTGCCGCCGCCGACACGCTCGACCTCAGCCGGCCCACCGCGCTGATCCTCAGCAACATCCTGGGCCACGTCGCCGACCACGACCAGGCGCGCTCCATCGTCGACCGTCTGCTGGGGGCTCTGCCGGCCGGGAGCTACCTCTCCATCAACGACGGTTCCCGGGGCATCGACCCGATCTTCGAACAGGCCCAGGACGGGTACAACGAGAGCGGCGCCGTGCCGTACAACCTGCGCACCGTAGACGAGATCACCTCGTTCTTCGACGGCCTGGAACTCCTGGACCCCGGCGTCGTCTCGGTCCCCCTCTGGCGTCCGGACCCCACCGACCCGGCCCCGCAAGTCATCGCCGAGCACGGCGGCCTCGCCCGCAAGCCGTGACGTCACGTCGTGCTGCCGTGGTCCGTGATGCCACGGTCCGTGATGCCATGGTCCGTGATGCCGTGGTCCGTGATGCCGTGACGTGAAGCGGCGCGGGCCTGGGCGGTTTCCATCCACCGCCCAAGCCCGCTCGGCTGTCGCCGGGAACTTGGGGAACCGAACGGGGGGAAGGCCAGTGAACGGGCTCCGGGTGAGCCGCGCCGCGCCGTCGGACTGGACCGCCTTGGCCGGGATCGACACGATCGCGGCGTCCGGCGTGCAGGCCCGGCGGGACAGCGTCCGGCGCTGGTGTGACCAGGGCTCGGTCCTCATGGCCCAGGACGCCTCGGGACCCGTGGGCTACAGCGTGCTGGAGTACACCTTCTTCGAACAGGGCTTCCTCACCCTGCTGATGGTCGCGCCCGGCACTCGTCGGCAAGGTGTGGGCGTACGTCTCGTCGAGGCCGTCGAAGCGGCATGCACCACCCCGAAGCTGTTCACCTCGACCAACGTCTCGAACCACCCCATGCAGCGACTGTTGCACCACGTCGGCTGGCAACCGGTCGGCCTGCTGCACGGGCTCGACGAGGGAGACCCCGAGCTCTTCCATCTGTGCCCCGGCACCCGCCTTCGCCACGCCACGGGCCACTGAAAAACGGCTGGTGCCGGTGGGTTGTCTCCGGCAGGCTTCGCCGCAATGACCGACGAATCCGCGGACGACCAGGTGTACGCCTCGCCGGGCACGCTCCAAGGACTGCTGCAACGAGGGCGCGGGCTGGGCGCGTTGTGGGCGCTGGACGGGCCGGGTGCATCGGCCGCGCTGGTGTATGAGGTTGTGCGGCAGGACTGGCGGTGGGACACGATGGTGGACGACCGCCATCTGTATCTGGCGCGCCTGATGAAGGAGTTGGGGCTCGCCCTGGATCCCCTGTTCGCCCTCCTCGCGGGCGACGGTGACGACTGCGAGCGGGCCACCGGGATTCTGGAGCGGCTGGCGCTGTCGGGGTCGGTCGAGGCACGTGAAGGGCTGCGGGGATACGTCCGCGAGGGCGGGCACTGGGCCGATGTGCTGGAGTCGGTGGCGAATGCCTGGCCCGTCGAGTGGTGGGACGACCTGGCCGGCGTCGCACGGGACCGTCTGGGCGGGGACCAGCCCCGGTTGTGGCGCTCCGATCCCTGGCTGCGGTGGAGGGCGGGGGCCGAGACGAGTGCACCCGTTCGCCCGTTCCGGCCGCACACGATCGACGTGGGTCCGAGCAGTCGTCGCCTCCTGGAAGTCCTCGCCGACGGCGGGTCGGCCGACGGCGCCAAGGTCCAAGCCCTACGGACCCTTGCCGGGCGTCCGCCGGACCCGGCGCTGATCCGCTGGTGCCCGACCTTGCGGAGGCGAACGGCGAACTGCCCCTGCCGGGGCTCGGGGTCGCGGCCTTGCGACTCGGTCCGCTCGCCGTGCCCGAGGCGCGGGCATGGGCGGTGGACGGGCGGTCATGGTTGTCATGGATCGGCGTCCAGGTGCTGGCGGAACACGGCGCGGCCCAGGATCTGCCCGTACTGCTGGCGGAGCTCGAAGCGCACGAACAGGCACGCCAGTGGTGCGGTCCCTCCACCGTGGCCGCCGGGATCGCCCGTTTCGGCACGGCGGGCGAGGAGGCGGCTCCGGCGCTGCGCCGACTGTGGCTGCGCACACCGCACTCGTACGAACGGCCCGACTGCCTCCGGGCGTTGGCGGCCGTCGCACCCGCCGGGCTCGACTTCGCGTACACCGAGTCACTGTGGGACTGCGAATCGAACGCTCGCCTGTTGGGGATCGCGCACGCCCCCGATCTGCCACGCGTCCGGGAGCGGTTGGCCGAGCTGCGGGACGATCCGATGGAGGAGGCCGAGGTACGGGCCGCCGCCGGGAAGCGCCTGGTCACCGGCGGTCGATGATCGATCAGTTTCCGGCCAAACACTTAGCGTGCCCCTGACACGACACCCTCACATCTGTCACTCTGTGCCCACTCCGTCTCACGGCGGCGCACGCGCACCCGCATCGCAGCACTCCCTGCTCCACCCGGTGCCTCGACCCGTGCACCGGGTCCTTCGTACGGCCGCTCGTCCAACGTCGGCCGCAGCTAAGGAGTTCGCGTGAGATCCACCCCCCACAGACGTACCACGGCCATGGCCACCCTCGTCGTCGCGGCGGCCATGCTCGCCGTCGCCGTCCCGGGCGCCCCGGCGATCGCACGCGGTGACGGCGGCGAAGGCACCGCCCGTACCGCGGCTGCGAAACCGGACCGCGGGGCACTGCCCGCGCAGCTCACTCCCACTCAGCGCGACACCCTCATCCGGCAGGCCGAGAAGGCCACGGACAGGACCGCGGACCGCCTGGACCTGGGCGGCCAGGAGGAGTTGCGGGTCCGTGACGTCGTCAAGGACGCCGACGGCACCGTGCACACCCGCTACGAGCGCACCTACGCCGGGCTGCCCGTACTCGGTGGCGACCTCGTCGTCCACGCCGCCAAGAGCGGCGCGGTCGAGAGCGTCACCCGGGCCTACAAGCCCGAGCTGAAGGTCTCGGACCTCAGCGCCGAGGTCAGCAAGGCCACCGCCGAGAAGCAGGCGCTCGCGGCGGCCAAGGAGGAAGGTTCCTCCAAGACCGACGCGGACAGCAGCCGCAAGGTCGTCTGGGCCGCGAAGGGCACGCCGACCCTCGCGTACGAGACCGTCGTGAGCGGCTTCCAGCACGACGACACACCCAGTGAGCTGCACGTCATCACCGACGCGCAGACCGGGAAGAAGCTGTTCGAGTACGAGGCCGTGCACACCGGCACGGGCAACACCCGCTACAGCGGAACGGTCACGCTCGGCACCAGCCAGTCGGGCTCGTCGTACACGCTGACCGACGCGGACCGGGGCAACCACCGGACGTACAACCTGAACCGCGGCTCGTCCGGGACGGGCACGCTGTTCAGCGGGACCGACGACGTCTGGGGCGACGGGACCACCGCCAACCTGGAGACCGCGGGCGCGGACGCGCACTACGGGGCCGCTCTGACCTGGGACTACTACAAGAACGTCCACGGTCGCAACGGGCTGCGCAACGACGGGGTCGCGCCGTACAGCCGGGTCCACTACGGCAACAACTACGTCAACGCGTTCTGGCAGGACTCCTGCTTCTGCATGACGTACGGCGACGGGTCGGGCAACGCCAACCCGCTCACCTCGATCGACGTGGCCGCGCACGAGATGACGCACGGTCTGACGTCGGTCACCGCCAACCTCACCTACAGCGGTGAGTCCGGTGGATTGAACGAGGCGACCTCCGACATCTTCGCCGCCGCCGTCGAGTTCGCCGCCGGCAACGCAGGCGACGTCGGGGACTATCTCGTCGGCGAGAAGATCGACATCAACGGCGACGGCACGCCGCTGCGTTACATGGACAAGCCCAGCAAGGACGGCTCCTCGCGCGACTACTGGTCCTCCACGCTCGGCAACGTCGACGTCCACTACTCCTCGGGCCCGGCCAACCACTGGTACTACCTGGCCTCCGAGGGCAGCGGCGCGAAGGTCGTCAACGGCGTCTCCTACGACTCGCCGACCTTCGACGGGCTGCCGGTGACGCCGATAGGCCGGGAGGCGGCCGAGAAGATCTGGTTCCGGGCGCTCACCACGTACATGACGTCAAGCACCAACTACGCGGGCGCCCGCACCGCCACCCTGCAGTCCGCCGCCGACCTGTACGGGCTCGGCTCGGTGACCTACAACAACACCGCCAACGCCTGGGCCGCCATCAACGTCGGCTCCCGGATCCTCGACGGGGTCACGGTCGTCCCGCCGGCCGCCCAGTACTCCCTGATCGGCCAGGCCGTCACGCTGGACGTCCAGGCGTCCTCCACCAACGCGGGCGCCCTGTCGTACGCGGCCACCGGCCTGCCGGACGGGCTGTCCATCGACGCCGCCACGGGCCGCGTCTCGGGTACGCCGACCACGGCGGGGAACTGGACACCGACGGTCACCGTGACGGACTCGGCCGACGAGACCGGAACGGCGAGCTTCGCCTGGCGGGTGGACGAGGAGGGGAACCAGTCGGTGTTCGAGAACACCGCCGACTACCAGGTCCCCGACAACGGCACCGTGGAGTCCCCGATCAACGTCAACCGGGCCGGAGCGGCGTCCAGCACGCTCACCGTGGATGTGGACATCGTCCACACCTGGCGCGGTGACCTGGTCATCGACCTCGTGGCCCCGGACGGCACGGCGTACCGGCTGAAGAACTCCGCCTCGTCCGACTCGGCCGACAACGTGGTCGCGACGTACACGGTGGACGCCTCCTCCGAAACCGCCGCGGGCACCTGGAAGTTGCGGGTCCAGGACGTGGCCAGCCTCGACACCGGCTACATCAACAGCTGGAAGCTGACGTTCTGACGATCACTTTCTGACGATCACGGTCTGACGGTCCGTCAACTAGCGTTTCACTGAAGCGAGTCAGCTGCTGAGCGGTCGGTCCTGCCCCTGCGGGACCGGCCGCTCTGCCGTGTTCCCCTCCGCGTCGATGTGCGGCATCACGCGGTCCAGCCAGTGGGGAGTCCACCAGGCGTGGCGGCCGAGGAGGGTCATCACCGCCGGGACCAGGAGCAGGCGCACGACCGTCGCGTCGATGAGGACGCTCACGGCGAGGCCGAGGCCCAGCATCTTGACGACGATGTTGTCGCTGACGATGAACGCGGCGAAGACGCTCACCATGATCAGGGCGGCACAGGTGATGACGCGCGCGGTGATCTCCAGGGCGTGGGCGACGGCGGCGCGGGCGTCGCCGGTGTGCAGCCAGGCCTCGTGGACGCGGGAGAGCAGGAAGATCTCGTAGTCCATGCTCAGCCCGAAGATGATGGCGAACATCATCATCGGGACATAGCTCTCGATGGGCACCTTGCCGGAGACGCCCAGGGCGGGGCCGCCCCAGCCCCATTGGAAGACGGCGACGACCACTCCGTACGAGGCGGTGATGGACAGGACGTTGAGGGCCGCCGCCTTCAGCGCGACGAGCAGGCCGCGGAAGACGATGAGGATGATCAGGAAGGCCAGGGCGACGACGACGGCGATGATCAGGGGCAGCCGGCTCGCCACGATGTCGCGGAAGTCGACCTGGGAGGCCGTGGTACCGGTGACGTATCCCTCGGCCTTGGTTCCGGAGACGGAGGCGGGCAGGGTGTCGTCGACCAGGCGGTTCACGAGGTCCGTGGTGTCGGCGTTCTGCGGGGACTCCTTCGAATAGACCGTGCCGACGAGGACGTCCCCGTCCTGGGTGGCGGACAGCGGGGTGACCGCGTGCGCTCCCTCGACCGCGTCGAGGTTCTTCTGCGCGGTGCTCTGCAGGGTCTGGCGGTCGGACGACGGAACGGAGGTCTGGTCGATGACGACGGTGAGCGGACCGTTGGAGCCCGGGCCGAAGGCGTCGGTCATCAGGTCGTAGGCGCGCCGGTCGGTGAAGGAGGTGGGGTCGGCGCCGTCGCCGATGTGGCCGAGCTGGATGGAGAAGACGGGGATCGCCAGGATGGCGATGGTCGTGACGCCCGCGGCCAGGAACTGCCAGGGCCGGTGCTCCACGCGCTGGGCGTACCGATGCCAGGTGCCCTGGATCTCCTCCCCCTCCCCGGCACCGGTCTCGGCGACCGGTTTGCGCACGTGGTACCGGTCGATGCGGCGGCCGATGAGCCCCAGCAACGCCGGGACCAGCGTCAGGGCGCCGACGACCGCCGTGACGACGGTGACGGCGGCCGCGAGTCCGAGTTTGCCGATGAAACTCACTCCGGACGCGTACAGCCCGCCCAGGGCGATGATCACCGTGCACCCGGAGACGAGGACGGCGCGGCCACTGGTCGACGCCGCGCGTCCGGCGGCCCGCACCGGGTCCGCTCCGTTCATGAGGTTCTGCCGGTGACGGGTGATCAGGAACAGGGCGTAGTCGATGCCCACACCGAGGCCGATCATCGTCGCCAGGGTCGGGGAGACGGTGGCGAACGTGAACGCGGAGGCGAGCAGCCCGAGACAGGCCAGGCCGCCGATCGCGCTCAGCAGCGCGGTCACCAGGGGCAGGCCGGCCGCGATCACACTGCCGAAGCCGACGAGGAGGACGACGATCGCCACCGCGAAGCCGATGAGTTCGCTCACCCTGTCGTCGGGCGCGGGCCGGGCCAGTTCACCGAGCGGTCCGCCGTACTCGACCTCGGCGCCCGCCGACCGCAGCGGCTGGACGGAGTCGTCGACGCCGTCGAGATAGCTGTCTTCGAGGGTCGAGGGCTGCACGTCGAAGCGGATGGTGATGTACGCCGTCTTCTGGTCGGACGACAGCGGGCCGACGTTCGGCTGCTGCGACTGCGACGACGACTGGGTGGCGGGTGCGGTGAGCGGGTTCTGCACCGACAGCACATGCGGCAGCTTCTGCAGGTCGTCGACCGTGTCGGACATCTGGGAGCCGAGCGAGGTGAGCGCCTTGTCCTTGTCGTGCAGGACGATCTGGCTGCTGTAGCCGCCGGCCGCCGGATCGTGCTTCTGCAGGACGTCCAGACCCTCCGTGGACTGCACGCCCGGGAGGGAGAAGTCGTCCGAGTAGTCGCCGCCGTAGGACCGGTTCAGTACCTGCAGGGCCGCGAGGGCGACCAGCCAGGCGACGATGACGACCACGAAGTGCCGGGCGCACCACTCGCCGAGTCGCCGCAGCCGGCCCGCCGCCGCCTTGGCCCCGCCTTCCCCACCGGAACGACTTGAGCGCATCGCCTCTCCCTCGGGAGCGATCTCCCGGAGCCCATTACACGACGCTCCGGCCGGCCCGGCACCTCCGGCGGCACCGGGTCCTCCGGTTGGCGGCCCCGGCTTGACAGGCGGACGATGGGAAAGTGGGTCGGAACGGAAGGAGCGGTCATGCTGGAGATCAAGACGGTCGAGAAGCCGGACGAACGGCGCGATTTCCCTCGGGGTCACCTCGAGGCCGTGCATCTCACCGGGCTCGACTTCGCCGTCGCCACCTTTGAGCCGGGCTGGCGCTGGTCCGAGTCCGTCGCCCCGATCGCGGGCACGGAGAGCTGCCAGGTCCACCACAACGGCTATGTGGTCCAGGGGCGCCTGCACATCCGCATGGACGACGGTGGTGAGGGTGAGCTCGGGCCGGGCGACGCCTTCGTGTGCCCGCCGGGGCACGACGCGTGGGTCGTGGGCGACGAGCAGTGCCTGGTGTACGACTTCGCCGGCCAGATGGCAAAGGACTACGCCAAGGCGAAGGACGAGTGAGCCGATTCGGGTGCGAGAGGGAGCGGAGGCGGTGGCGTACGCGCCCCGCCTCCGTCCGTCCGCCCGTGTGCGCGAGCCCCGCGGCCCAGGCCTGATCCGGACGGCAGGCCCTGGATCTGCCCTTGATGCAGGCCCTGGATCTGCCCTAGATCCCGTCGGACTCCCGCAAGTTGTCCAGCGTCGCGTTCGTGTCGCTCTTGAGCCACTCCACGACGTCGTCGACATCCGGCATGGTCACGTCGTCGTAGGTGGAGCCATAGGCGCTCCACCTCATCTCGTACGTCATCCAGCCGTCGCGCACCGCGAGGGTGGCCGACCGGCTGCCGCTGTTGTCGTCTCCGGACGTGGTGTCCTCGGTGACGAGATACGCCTCGTCGCCGAAGCCGGAGACCTCGTCCACGTCGTAGTCCTCGTACCTCTGGTCGTACTCGGCCCACAGGGCGGTGAACTCGGGGCCGGGGTCAGTCTTCTTGTGGAGGTCCATCTGGACCGAGAAGTACGCGTCGGAGAGGGAGGAGGTCGAGGATTCCTTGAGGGAGATGCTGCAGTAGCCCTGGTCGAGGGCCTCGTGCTCCAGGGAGTTGTTCACCGGGGCGGTGTCCTCCTCCGGGTATTCGGTCTTGAAGGACGAGTAGTCCACCGAGGAGCAGAGGTTGGACTTGGCCTGGTAGCCGCGCAGGTCCGCCTCCGTGTCGTCCTTGCCGAGCAGGAAGACACCGCCGGCCCACGCCGCGGAGGCCACCACCGCGCCCACCAGCGCCCACAGCACCGCGCGTCCGCCGGCGCCCGTCGCGGGCGGGGCGCCGAGGGGCGGGTAGCCGCCCGGCGGATAACCACCTGGCGGATAACCACCCGGCGGCTGGCCGTACGGATTGGCCTGGGCCGGTATCGACGCGACCGGGGGACCGTAGCCGGCCGGTGACTGGGGATTCGGGTACGGGTAGGCGCTCGGGGCCGCCGCCTGGTTCTGCGCCTGCGGCTGGATCGGTATCTCCGCCTGAGTCGGTGTCGGCGCCTGAGCCGGGGCCTGCGGCTGGAACTGTGCGGCGGGCGCCGCGGGCAGGGCCGGCTGCGGCTGGGGCACGGCTGCCTGCGGCTGGGCCTGGGGGCCGGACTGTCCCGGGGGCGGCCAGGCCGGGGACGCGGACGGCTGATCCTGTGGCTGCGGTTGCGCCGGCGCACCCTCGGGGCGTTCGGTCATCGGCTTCTCCTCGTGTCGTAATGGATGGAGTGCGGCGGCGGAGACGGAACTCGCCCAACAGGGACGCCGGACGAGGCGGCGGGGTGTCGTGTTCGAACGCGTAGAGGAGAAATACCCGCGGCCGGATCCCTTCCATGCGGCCTCGATGGCCCCGGCCGCACCTGAAGATCCAATCCTCTCAGAACGCCTCGCGCGCGGTCGTCCGTAGAACTACGCACCCCGTCTACGCAACCTGCCGTGCCGGCCGGGCGGCGGCCGTCATGGGGCGGGTGTCGGTACCCGGTGCTTTCATGGGAGTCATGACCAGCAGAAGTGTCGCAGTCGAGCGGCGTGTCGCCGCTTCTCAGGGGCGGGTGTGGGAGGCCCTGACGGACCTCGGCGGTATGCATCGGATGCTCAGCGGTGTCACGAAGGTCGAGGTCCTCACGGACGGGGGCTTCGGGGTGGGCACGCGGTGGCGGGAGACCCGTCGCATGTTCGGCAAGGACGCCACCGAGGAGATGTGGGTGACCGTCAGCGAGCCGCCCGAGCGCTATGTGGTGGAGGCCGAGTCGCACGGCTCCCGTTATGTCTCGGAGTGGCTGCTGCGGGCCGACGGACCGGACTCGACGACGATCCTGATGACGTTCTCGGCCGAGTCGACCGGTGCCGTCGCGGGTCTGCTCGCCAAGGTCATGGGCGGTATCGGCGCCCGTGCCGTGCGCAGGGCCGTCGCGAAGGACCTCGACGACGTCGCCGGGTGGGTGGAGGGCCGCAGGAGCTGAGCTGAGCCGCGCCTGCGGCCCTCCGGTCACCGTGCCCGGGTGCGCGTCAGGAGTCCAGGCCGTAGCCCGAGGTCACGTAGGCGCACTCTGTGTAGATGTAGCCCGACTCCAGCTTGGCGGTGTCGGAGGCGGCGCTGGACGCGCTGTCGCCCTTCGGCTTGTGCAGGAAGTACGTGGTGCCGACCGGCAGGCTGATCGTGCGCTGCGGGTAGTTGTCGTTGCCGCTGCACGGCTTGAAGCCGGAGACCAGGGTGCTGCTCCAGTCGTAACTGGTGCAGGTGCCGCAGCCCTTCAGGGTGAAGGTGCCGGTCACGGGGCCGGTGTACATGACCTGGATCTCGTCGGGGCTGTCGTTCTTGACCGTGACGGAGATGCTGCCGCCGGAGCGCGTGGTGGGCAGCTTCTTACCCGCCTCCGGCACCTCCTGCGCGATCTCGGCGGCGATCGCTATCTTCTTCGCGCGCGGCGCGTTCTTGTGGTTCTTGTTGGCGTCGACGAAGTCGTTCATCGACGTCACCGCCTCGGCGAAGTCACCGTCGTTGTACTGGTCCACGCCGCAGGTGTAGACGCCCGCGGACGCGGAGTCCTCGGCCCGTCCGGCGTCGGCGGCAAGGGCGTCGGCCACTCCGGCCTTGTCCCCCGGCAGCGCCTTGACCTGGGAGCCGAGCGTCCCCAGCTGGTCCACGGCGGTGCACGGGTCGTCACCGCCCACGGCCTTGACCGCCTTGTCGACGGCCGCCTTGACGTCGGGCTCGACCTTCGCCGCCTGGTCCGATTCGGGGAACGTGGTGAGGAGGTCGCTGAACTGGTCCTGCCAGCCAGCGGTGTTGCCGGCCAGGCTGTCGGAGGCGCACTCGTACAGCGAGGTGGCGAGCCGGTCGTCGGGCCAGGTGCTCAGCGAGCCGAGGTCCTGCTTGCTCACGGTCTGCGGGACCGTGCGCAGGTATTCGAGGGGAGCGACCGCGTCGCAGTACTCCTGCTCCTCGTAGGGGGCGCCGACCGTCGTGTAGAAGGTCTTCAGCCGGTCCGGGACCTTCTCGGCCGCCCGGGAGTCGGGGTGGTCGGTGCTGAGGTCGTCGTAGGCGGTCAGGGCCCTGCGGAACTCGGACTGGGTCGTGGAGAAGGACTCACCGGAGGCCTTGGTCACAAGGTCGTCGGCCTTCTCCAGCCGGTCCAGGAGCATCTCCTCGACGGCTTCCTTCCGCGCGGTCTCGTACAGCAGACCGCTCGCGACCGGTACGCCGAGGAGGAGGACGCCGATTGCGATGGCGAGCGGGGACTTCGCGGGCCACACCAGGCGGTTACGCAGGCCCAGGAAGGCACCGTGGACGGCCACGAGGAGGAGGAACAGGCCGTAGACGGTGAGGGTCGCGCCCGAGACGCCGTCGGGGTCGGCCGGCAGCACCGTGAAGAGCAGGAGGCCGGTGGCCGCCCAGGACAGCAGCGTCAGGAACGGGCGGCGCATCAGGGCGTAGCCGAGGCCGAGACCGCTGAGGTTCAGCAGGCCCACCCCGACGGCCCGCCAGCCGTCCGCAGGACCGGGCGGCGGCCCCGGCGGCATCGGAGGCATCGGAGGCACGACGAAGCTGTGACTCCAGCCGTCCTGGTCTCTTACGCCGTACTGATCCCCGGACATCTCGGATCCCCCCGTCAACTCCACCCGCATGCTTACGAATTGTCAGTGTACGGCCGAAACTCGATGCCGTGACAGTAGATTCTCGGGCGCAGGCAGAGATCGATTTCCATTCGTGACCGCCGCCCGAGAGGTGGCGCGAAAGGGTCGGTCGCACCGCCCGTCGGTGCGTGAAAGGTACCGGCCCCACAGCCTGTTGACGCACGGGGGTCACCGCCCGGTTCGCTCGACGAGCGGGGTTTTTTCCGCGTCCGGTCCGGGGCCCGGGGCGCGGCGGGCGAGGGACGCCTGGGCGAGGACGAGGGCGGCCGCCGTGCCCGTCGTGAGGAGGCCGGCCGCCAGCGGGATCCAGAGGGGAGCGGTCGGGTCGTACGGGGCGCGGCCGGCGTAGGCGGTCGCGGTGACGGCTCCGAGGACGGCGGCGTAGCCGAGGGCGGCGAGTGCCAGGACGATCCCCGCCCTACGGGGCCGGAGGCGGCCCGCGTCGCACAGGATCGCGAGCACGGCGAGGAGTTGGATGCCGTGCAGTCCGGTGGCGTGGGCGAGCTTGGCACTGCCTGCCGCTCCGAACAGCACCTCCTGCGGCACCCGCCCGGTGTCGTCGAAGGCGGCCTCCCCGATGGCGGCCATGTCGATGCCGATGTACCCGGCCACCAGTACGGCCGCCAGCCCCACGAGCGCGGCGACGCGGGACGCCCCGCTGCCGTCGAACCGGACCAGCGCGGCGACGAACAGCCAGACCAGGCCGAGGATCAGCGGCAGTATCAGGGTGCCGATCACCGACCAGATCGCGGAGTCGGTGTCCGTCGCCTGGTTGAAGTGGGACGCGACGCCGCGCCAGCGCTGGGCGGTGACGAGCCCGACCTCACAGACGGCGACGAGGACGACCAGCCCCGCCGGGACCCGTACCCACCATCGTGCGGGCATCTGCCGCATGATCCAGACCACGGACCACACCAGCAGCCCGAAGGACACCCCGAACGCGACCGGTTTGCGCCAGGACACCGGCCCCCACCACGGCGCCCCGTCCACGACCGCCACCACACCGTGCAGCACCCCGGAGGCCACCAGCAAGGTCCCGCACCACCACAGCAGCCGCTGACAACGGCCTTCCGGACGCACGGCCCGCCACACGTCCGACGCCAGAACCGCCCCCACACCCATCGCGCTCATCCCAGCTCCCCCCTCCCGCCGACTGGCCTGACCGTAGGGCGATGGAGGGAGCCGGGCGTCCCCCTACGGGGGTGCCGGGGCGTACCCCCGTGGGGGTATTCGGGCGTCGGGGCCGGTCATACGAAGTCGGGGTCCGTGCGGTCCCCGCGCGGCTCCATCAGGCCGGAGCGGTACGCCAGGACCACGGCCTGTGCCCGGTCCCGGGC
This sequence comes from Streptomyces sp. NPDC057474, assembly GCF_042802555.1. Taxonomy (NCBI): domain Bacteria; kingdom Bacillati; phylum Actinomycetota; class Actinomycetes; order Kitasatosporales; family Streptomycetaceae; genus Streptomyces; species Streptomyces sp. NPDC057474. Next base: position 27,644 of record NZ_JBHVDX010000015.1, read on the forward strand.
GTCGATCTTGTGCAGGATGCGCTTGACGTGCGTCTTCGCGGTGGACTCGGCGATGCCGAGCAGATCGGCGAGTTCCGCGTTGGACAGTCCCTCGGCGATCAGGCGCAGCACCTGCGCCTCGCGGGCGGTGAGCCTGCGCAGCCGGGCACGGTCCCCGGCGTCCGGATCGGTGCGGGCCGTCCGGCCGTCGAGGACGAAGCGCTCGACGAGGGTGCGGGTGACAGACGGGTCCAGCAGGGTGTCTCCGGCGGCCACCGTGCGCACGGCGTCGATGAGGCGCTCGGGGGCGGCGCGCTTGAGCAGGAAGCCGCTGGCGCCGGCCCGCAACGCCCGCCACACGTACGCGTCGTCGGGGAACGTCGTCAGGACGAGGACCCGTGCGGTCAGCCCCGCCCCGACGATCCGGCCGGTGGCCTCGATGCCGTCGATGCCCGGCATCCGTACGTCCATCAGCACGACGTCCGGGGTCAGCGCATGGCACAGTTCCACGGCCCGTAACCCGTCGGCGGCCTCCCCGACGACCTCGATGTCCGGCGCGGTGCCGAGCGTCACCGCGACACCCGTGCGCAACAGGCCGTCGTCGTCGGCCAGGAGCACACGGACGGTCATGGCGTCGTCGGCACGGGCGGTCATGGCAGTGGCAGTTCGACGCTGAGGGCGAATCCGCCGTCGTCGTCGGCCGGACCATGGGCCACCGATCCGCCCAGCGCGGCGGCCCGTTCGCTGATGCCGCGCAGCCCGCGGCCCGGTCGGTACTGCGGCGGCGGTCCTTCACCGCCGTCCACGACGCGTACGAGCACCGCGTTCCCCCAGCGCTGTCTGCGGACCGTCACCTCGGCGGACCGGGCGTGACCGTGGCGCAGGGCGTTCGTCAGGGCCTCCTGGACGATCCGGTGGACGGACAGCCGCAACGCATGCGGCAAAGTGAGCGTCTCCGGCTCGATGCGCAGGCGTACGTCCATGCCCGCGTCCGCCATGGGGCGCACGAGTTGGTCCAGGTCACCCGGGTCCAGGGCGGTCTCGTCCCCGTCGCTCCCGTCGCTCCCGTCGCTCCCGTCGAACCCTCCGGCGGCGAGGTCGTCGTCGGCGCGCAGGACGCCGAGGAGACGGTCGAGTTCGGTGAGGGCGTCCCGGCCGGTGCGTTCGACGCTCATCAGCAGTTCGCGGGTGCGGTCGGGGTCGGTGTCGAGCACCATGCGTCCGGCGCCGGCCTGGACCAGCATGGCGTTCACCGAGTGGCCGACGACATCGTGCAACTCGCGGGCGATGCGCACCCGTTCGGCGACGACCGTCTCGCGGCGCAGCAGCCGCCGCAGCTCTTCCGTCTCCCTGCGGCGACGGGCCGTGCTGTAACCCGCCGCCCACACCAGCAGCCAGACGAAGACGACCGCGACCGGCACGACCGACGAGTCGTCCTTCGGGGCGAAGTACGCCAGCACGCCGGGTGGTACGAGCAGCGCGCCGAGACCGGCCCGGCGGGGGCTCGCGTAGAGGCCCAGCGAGTAGACACCGATGAGGTTCGCGACCGGCGTCAGCGGCCCGGGGCCCACCCACAGCGCCTCGACGGCGAGCCCGGCCGTGCCCACCACGTACCCGGCCAGCGGGGCGCGACGCCGGACGGCCAGGCTTCCGGCGATCACCGCGCTCAGTGCCAGGGTTATGGGCAGGGAGGCGTCGGTGTCGTTTCCCGAGCCCAGCCGTACGGCCACCATGGCCACGAGCACCACGGCGGCCGACGCGACATCGCCGAGCAGCGGCAGCCGCCGGGCCCAGACCTCCGCCATGCTCCGCCCCGAGTCATTCGATACAGGATCAATTCCTGTTCAAATTAACAAGGTTGGCGGAGCATGGGGATCGCATCCGGACGGTTCCGTCCGGTCACATGCCTCCGCGCCTGACCCGGCGGAGCAGGACGACTCCGGCGAGCACGGCCGCGCCGCCGATCATGGCAGGCCACAACTGCGCCCCGGTCTCGGCGAGGTTGCCCGTCGCCGACTCGGACCCCTGCGATCCGGGCTGACCGGCGGCCGACGGGACGTTGGCGGCGGGCGTCGTCTGCTCGGGGGCCACGGCCGCGCCGCCGTTGTCACCGCCGTCGTTGTCACCGCCGTCGTCCGCGCCCTTGTCGGCGTTCTTGTCGCCGCCCTCGTCGTCGGCGGCGGCGTTGCCGCGCTGGGTCGCCTTCACCGAGCCGAGGACCTGGGGCTCCTTGTCGCCGCCCTGGTTCGCCTCGTCGTCCCCACCGCCGGGTGCCTGAGCGGTCTCGGTGGGTTCGGCCGTGTTCTCGTCCTGGTCCTGGTCCTGGTCCTGGCCCTGGTCCTGGTCCTGGTCGTTGCCGGGCTGCTCCTGGTCCTGGCCGTCGTTCTGATCCTGGCCCTGGTCCTGGCCCTGGTCGTTGCCGGGCTGCTCCTGGTCCTGGTCCTGGTCATCGCCCTGACCGGCGTCGCCGCCCTGGTCGCCACCGTCGCCCTGGTCGCCACCGTCGCCCTGGTCACCGCCGTCGCCCTGGTCGCCGCCATTGCCCTGGTCGCCGCCGATGTCGGCCGCGTCGCATTCACGCCCGTCGTTGATGCAGTCCACCATCTCCCGCATCAGGTCCTCGTCGAAGACGTTGATGAAGTCGCCGTGGTCGGTGACGGCTTTGTGGAGTTGCTCGGGGAAGGCGTCCACGGCGAACAGCGGGGTCGTACGGCCGCCGTCCTGGAGACTCGGGGCGTCGACGTCGTAGACGATGCGCTGGACCAGCTGCGGGATGGCCTTGAAGCCGGCGGCGCAGCTGCCGTCCGCGGCGGCGAAGGCCACGTGGGTGCGGTGGTTGGCGCTGTCGATGTTGCGGCCGTCCCAGCAGCTCTGGAACTTGAACGTGCGCACGACGTCGCTGCCGGCGGGGCAGAGCGGGTACTTGTCCTTCAGCTGCCGGTCCTCGAAGCCGGTGCAGCTCCAGGACGCGTTGGCGTTGGCCGTGCCGTTGACGAAGGCCTTTGCGTCGCCGGTGATGATGCGCAGCAGTCGCGGCATCTCCGTGACGTCGCCGCGCGGGCTGCCCTCGAAGCTCATCGTGACTTCCTTGGGCGTCACGATCTCACCGGCGTTGCCCTCGATGCCGCCGCCGGGCGAGTTGGCGTCCTGCTCGGCGGTGCCGTTCTGCAGGCGGATCACCGGCCAGAAGTACGAGGACCTGTCGCCCTGGTTCTCACAGCTGGTGTCGGCGGCCGCGAGGTCCTCGTCGCTGGCGAACGCACTGTTGCCCTGGTTGCCGACGTAGTCGTGGAAGTGGTGGGCGCCGTTGGAGACACCGGGGGCGACGATGACATTGTCGGAGTTGAACACGCCGCCTGCGTTCACGCCGCAGTCGGTGCTGAAGGAGCCGGTGGAACCGTTCTGCTGCCCGCCGCGGTTCCGCGCGTTCGGCTGTACGGACTTGATGTCGGCGTAGTCCGCGGCCACCGGCCCGTTGCCGGCCTGACCGCCGTTGCCCTGCTGGCCCTGCCCGCCCTGCTGATCGCCCTGGTCCTGACCGTCACCGCCGTCGTTCTGGCCATCGCCGTTCTGATCTCCGCCGCCCTGCTCGCCACCGTTCTGGTCGGCGTTCTGGTCGGCGTTCTGGTTCTCGGCGGGGCGCAGTTCACAGGCGGCGAGGGCGTCGAGTCCTTCGGGGCGGTCCCCGACGCGGTCGATGGCGATCGCGATCCGCTCGATCGTCGCGGCCCGCTTCTCCTTCAGCGGGTTCATGATCGCGTTGTCGGCGAAGCCGCCGTCCTGCTGCTGGGCCTGCGCGGAGTTCTGCAGACGCTGGTAGGCCTCGGCTATCTGCTGGTCCAGCGCGGCGAGTTCCTTGTCGACCTCCACCCGTGCCCCGTCGGGCACCTCCGTCAGTTCGCTCCCGACGTCCGGGCAGTCGATCGTGCCGGCGGCGGAGTTGACCTGCTGGACGGAGTCGTCGGCCGAGCCGTCCTCGGTGGCCGACGCGTAAACGTTGACGGCCACGAGCCCGCCTCCGCCCAAGATCAGCGCGATCGCGGCAGAGGTCGCGCGCCGTGCTCCTGATGGGCGTCTGCGCCTGGTGGTGCGTCCCACGGATAGCTCCTACAACGTCGTGGTCGGATCCGGGCATGGAAAACCCCAACCCAATACGGAGCCGGACCCCGGTGTGTTCAAACGCCTCGTGAATTCATAGGAATCTCATGGGAAGCGGCACGTCACGGGTGGTCACAGCGCTGACGGACGTCTCGTCGGCCGTGCGGCCGGTGACATCGGCCGTGACAGTGCGTGACCCCCTCTCGCCTCCAGGCGCGTGGCAGTGTAGACATGGGCACATGGTCCGTCTCCTGGGTCGATCTCGCTCTCAGTCGACCCGCCGTCCCCAGGGTCGGCCCGCGCAGGGCCGGGACGACCGCGCCCGGCGGGTACCGCACGGATCCGACGGGGGCGCAAGTCGGGAGCCGGGGGACGGGTGGGGCCCGCTCGCGGGGTTGCGGTCGGCGTTGAGCGGCCGCAGTGTCGCCGGGCAGGTGTTCCTGCTGCAGGTGGTGATCGTCCTCGTACTGGTCGTGTCGGCCGTGGTGGCGCTGGTCCTGCAGGTGCGGTCGGACAGCACCAAGGAAGCGCACAACCGTTCGCTCGCCGTGGCGGAGACGTTCGCCAACGCGCCCGGCACCCGGGAGGCGCTGACCGCCGACGATCCGACGGCTGTGCTCCAGCCGAGGGCCGAGGCCGCCCGGATCCAGTCCAAGATCGATTTCATCGTCGTGATGAACACCGAAGGGATCCGTTACACCCATCCCAAGACGGACCGCATCGGCAAGCAGTTCGTCGGCACCCTCGATCCCGCGCTCAAGGGCGAGTCCTTCACCGAGGAGATCAACGGAACCCTCGGTCCGCTCGTCCAGGCCGTGGTGCCGATCAAGGGCCCCGACGGCTCGGTCGTGGGCCTGGTCTCGGCCGGGATCACCACCGAGAACGTGGGTGGGGCCGCGGACCGGCAGCTGCCGCTCCTGCTGGCCGCCGCCGCGGCGGCCCTCGCCCTGGCCACGGCGGGCACGGCACTCGTCAGCAAGCGGCTCCTGCGCCAGACCCACGGCCTCGGTCCGTCCGAGATGACCCGCATGTACGAGCACCACGACGCGGTGCTGCACGCCGTACGGGAGGGCGTGATCATCGTCGGCGGCGGGGGCCGGCTGCTGCTCGCCAACGACGAGGCGCACCGCCTGCTCGACCTGCCCGCGGACGCCGAGGGGCAGGACGTCCTCGCCCTGGGCCTCGAATCGCACATGGCCGACCTGCTGGCTTCGGGACGCGTCGCCAACGACGAGGTGCACCTCGTGGGCGACCGGCTGATCGCGGTCAACCAGCGCGCCACCGATCTGCAGGGCGAGCCCTCCGGCAGTGTCGCCACGCTCCGCGACTCCACCGAGCTGCGCGCCCTGTCCGGGCGCGCGGAGGACGCCCGGGAGCGCCTGAGGCTGCTCTACGACGCCGGAGTGGGCGTCGGCACCGGTCTGGACGTGACCCGCACCGCCGAGGAGCTGGCGGAGGTGGCCGTCCCCCGGTTCGCGGACTTCGTCACCGTGGACCTGGCCCCGGCGGCGCTCAACGGCGACGAGCCCGAGACGGCCACCACACTGCGCCGTACGGCGTTCAGCGGGATCCGCAAGGACGCGCCGCTGTACAAGGTGGGCGAGCAGATCGACCTCGTCCCCTCCTCGCCGCAGGCCCGCAGCATCGACAGCGGCAGTTCGACCCTCGTGGCCGACCTCAGCCGGGCGATCGGGTGGCAGGCACAGGACCTCGAACGGTCCGCGCAGGTCGTCGAGTACGGCATCCACTCGCTGATCACCGTGCCGCTGCGTGTGGGCCAGCTGGTGATGGGCGTCGCCAACTTCTGGCGCTCGGAGAAGCCCGAGCCGTTCGACCAGGAGGAGCTGGCCCTCGCCGAGGAACTCGTCGCCCGCGCGGCGGTCTCCATCGACAACGCGCGCCGCTACACACGCGAGCACACGATGGCCGAGACCCTGCAGCGCAGCCTGCTGCCGCGCCACCTTCCCGAGCAGAGCGCCCTGGACGTCGCCTACCGCTATCTGCCCGCGCAGGCCGGGGTGGGCGGGGACTGGTTCGACGTACTGCCCCTGTCCGGCACCCGGGTCGCGGTCGTCGTGGGCGATGTCGTCGGGCACGGGCTGCACGCCGCGGCCACGATGGGGCGGCTGCGCACCGCGGTCCACAACTTCACCGCGCTTGACCTGCCGCCGGACGAGATCCTCGGGCTGCTGGACGAGATGGTCAGCCGTATCGACCAGGACGAGGCGGTCCTGGACGGCACCGCCCCGATCACCGGGGCGACCTGCCTGTACGCGATCTACGACCCGGTCTCGCGGCGCTGCGACGTCGCCCGCGCCGGCCATCCGCCGCTCGCGGTGGCCCGGCCCGACGGCACGGTCGACTTCCCCGAGGTGCCTGCCGGTCCGCCGCTCGGCCTGGGTGGGCTGCCCTTCGAGACGGCCGAACTGGACCTCGACGAGGGCAGCCGGCTGGTGCTGTACACCGACGGGCTCGTCGAGCACCGGGAGCGGGACATCGACGACGGTCTCGAACTGCTGCGCACCGCGCTGGCCGGGGCCGACACCTCACCGCAGGGCACCTGTGAGGCCGTGCTCGACGCGCTGCCGCCGAGCCGGGCGAGCGACGACATCGCGCTGATCGTCGCCCGCACCCGCGCGCTGGACACGGGCCGCGTCGTCGAGTGGGAGGTGCCCGGCGACCCGGCGGCCGTCGGCCTGGCGCGCGCCGACGCCACCCGGCAGCTGACCGAATGGGGCCTGGAGGAGCTGGAGTTCACCACCGAGCTGATCCTCAGCGAGCTGGTCACCAACGCCATCCGGTACGGCGGCGGCCCCATCCGGGTCCGTCTCATCCACGACCGCCAGCTGATCTGCGAGGTCACCGACAGCAGTCACACCTCCCCCCATCTGCGGTACGCCGCCACGACCGACGAGGGCGGCCGCGGCCTCTACCTCATCGCCCAGCTCACCCAGCGCTGGGGCACCCGCTACTCCCCCACCGGCAAGACCATCTGGACCGAACAGGCACTGCCCTGAAGGTCGTGGACAGGCCCTGTCCCGAGGGACACGGCCCCCAACGCACAAGGAGAGACCGGAGCATGCGTATCGGACTGCTCGGAACAGGACCGTGGGCCGAGATGACCTACGCGCCCGCGCTGAGCGCGCACCAGGAGCTGGACTTCGTGGGGGTGTGGGGCAGGCGCCCGGAGGCGGCCAAGGAACTGGCCGACCGGCACGGCGGTCTGCCCGTGTACGAGGACGTCGACGCCCTGTTCGCCGACGTGGACGCGGTGGCCGTGGCCCTGCCGCCCTCCGTTCAGGCACCGCTCGCGGCACGTGCCGCCCGGGCCGGCTGCCATCTGCTGCTCGACAAGCCCCTCTCGACGGACGTCGAGGAGGGACGGGCCGTCGTCGAGGCGGTCGAGGAGGCAGGGGTCGCCTCCGTCGTCTTCTTCACCGCCCGTTTCCAGGCCGCGACCGACGCGTGGATCACCGCACAGGCCGCCGGTGGGGGCTGGTTCACCGCCCGCGCGGAGTGGTTCGGGTCGCTGTTCGACGACGAGAGCGACAGCTCCTTCGCGGCCTCGCCGTGGCGGCGGGAGAAGGGTGGTCTGTGGGACGTGGGCCCGCACGCCCTGTCCGTACTGCTGCCGATCCTCGGGGACGTCGAGAAGGTGGCCGCAGCCGTACGCGGGCCCAAGGACACGGTCCATCTGGTCCTCCTGCACGCCGGCGGGGCGTCCAGCACGGTCACTCTCAGCCTCACCGCTCCGCCCGCGGCCTCCGGCGCCACGGTCGAGCTGCGCGGCCGGACCGGGACGACCGTCCTGCCCACGTCCGACGAAGGTGGCGTGCCGGCTCTCGTGCGGGCGGGGGACGCGCTGTTGGCGGCGGCCCGCAGTGGCCGCCCGCATCCGTGTGACGCCGCGTTCGCGCTGCGGGTGACGGAGCTACTGGTCGCCGCGGAAGGGCAGTTGACCGGCTGATACGCCCGACTCCCGGGCCCACGTTCGAGTTTGCGTTCGACCGATACCGGACATCGTCCGGTGGCGGGCATGCCTTCGCCTCGCGCGTTTCGGTGAGGAGGGTGCTCGTGGGTGGAGACGGGGCGGTCACCGTGCCGCTGCGGGACAGGGTGGGGAAAGCACGACGGGATCAGGACACGCGGACGGTCATGCGGCTGCGCCTGGGGGTCGGCGCCATCGGCGTCGGTCTGCCCCTGGCGCTGCCGGCCGGCAACTGGATCGCGGCGCGGCTCGACGGCCGGACCGGGGAGGACGCCTGGCCCGGTTCCATGAGCGGCTCGTACCACACGAGCACCCGCGACATCTTCGTCGGCGCGCTGTGCGCCCTCGGGATCTTCCTGGTCGTCTACCGCTACAACAAGTACAACGACGTCACAGGCACGATCGCCGGGGCCTGTGCCCTGGGCGTCGCACTCTTCCCGACCGCCCCGAGCTCCGGTGGCGACGCGGGTCAACAGACGATCTCCGTGCTCCACCAGGTCTTCGCCGTCGCGCTGCTGACGGCGATGGCCGCGTTCTGTCTCCTCATGTACAAGGCACCGGGCATCAAGGACCGGCCGTACGCGCGGCGTCCCTACCTCGTGGCCGGTGTGCTGATCCTCGTCTTCATGGCGCTCGCCGCCGCGGCGGCGGTCACCGAGGTGGGCGACGACTGGCTGATCACGCCCCTGTACCTGTGCGAATGGCTGTCCGTCTGGTCCTTCGGCTTCGCCTGGACGGGCGCGGCCCTGTCCCTCGCCGCGGACATCGACCGCCTGCCCAGGACCCGGGCGGTCGTCGGCGTCGTACTCGGACGGCTGCACTCGCTCGGCGGCCTCCTGGGCCGGGGGAAGGCACGCTCGCGCGCGACGGTGTGACCACGCCCGGCCGGTTGGCGTTCGGCGGCGGGGCTCAGCGGCGGGCGCCGGTGAGGAAGCGGTCGAGGGTGGCGGTGAGCTCCGCCGGCTTCTCCACGGGGAGTTCGTGGCCGGCGTCCAGGATGCGCACTTCGGCGTCCTGGCAGGCCTTGGCCATGCGGAGCATCTGGGAGACGGGGAGCTGGATGTCGTAGTAGCCGTGGACGATGAGGATGGGGGTGCTGATCTCGCCGAGGCGGTCGAGGACGTCGAAGGCGCGCATGGCGCTGTACAGGGTCATGACGACCTCGCGCGGGGTGGCCGCGGAGGCGCGGATGTACTCCCGGATCTCCTCGCGGGGGTAGCCGGGGGCGAAGGCCCGCTGGATGTTGGCGGCGACGAACATTTTGAAGGGGACGCGCGTGGAGGCCGCCATGAGCAGGCCACGGCCTCGGCTGTAGGTCATGCGGCCGATGGAGTTGACCAGCACCAGGCGCTCCACCCGCTCGGGGTCGGTGAGGGTGATGGTCTGGGAGATCATGCCGCCCATGGAGTGGCCGACGAGGACGAACCGCTCGACCTCCAGGTGATCGAGGAGGGCGAGCACGTCTCTCGCCAGCTCCTCGATCGTGCGCACCCCGGCGCCGCCGCTCTCGCCGTGCCCGCGCAGATCGAGCCGGATCACGCGCCGCTTCTCGGCGAAGTGCGCGGCCTGGTGGTCCCAGCGGTGCCGGTTCGCGGTCCAGCCGTGGACGAACACCAGGGGCACGCCGTCGCCTTCGCGGGGGCCCTCGTCGTCGTACGTCAGCGCGGCGCCGTCGACTTCGAGCTGCGGCATGGGGCCTCCTGCGGTGCGGTCCGGGTCGGTTCGGTGCGATCCGGTTACTGACCGGTACGGTAACCGGCGGCCCGGCCCCGCGTCACCGTCGTTCGCCGAGGAAATCGGGGATGTTCCCGCAATGATTTCTCAGGGCCTCAGGCGTCGCCCCCGGAATTCGCGGGCGCCCCGCTCATCGCCCTGTTAACTTCCCCCGGTGTTCTCCCTCCAACAACCCCCGTTCTTCACACGGCTGCGCGACGCGGGGCGCGTGCTCATAGCCGGTGCCGGTGGCGGTTTCGACGTCTACGCCGGTCTGCCGCTGGCCCTCGCCCTGCGGTCGGCGGGCAAGGAGGTTCATCTCGCCAACCTCTCCTTCGCCGATCTGTACGGCCTGAGCCTGGACGTGTGGCTGGAGCAGGACGTCGCGGCCATCGGTCCGGACACCACGTTCCGGGGCGACTACTTCCCCGAGCGCGCCCTCGCCCAGTGGCTGGCCCTGCACCGGCTGCCCAGCACGGTGTACGCGCTGTCCCGTACGGGTGTGGCACCCCTGCGGGCCGCCTATCGCGCGCTCATCGACCATCTGGGCGGGGTGGACGCCGTCGTCCTGGTGGACGGCGGCACCGACATCCTGATGCGCGGCGACGAGCACGGGCTCGGGACGCCGGAGGAGGACATGGCGAGTCTGGGTGCCGTCGCCGGTCTCGACGAGGTCCCGGAGCGGCTGGTGGCCTGCCTGGGCTTCGGCGTGGACGCCTACCACGGGGTCAACCACTCGCTGGTCCTGGAGAACCTGGCCGCGCTGGAGCGCGACGGCGCCTACCTCGGCGCGTTCTCGCTGCCGCGCGACAGCCGCGAGGGCGCCCTCTACCTGGACGCGGTGGCCCACGCCCAGCACTGCACGCCGACCCACCCGAGCATCGTCAACGGCTCGGTCGCGGCCGCCGTGCGCGGCGAGTTCGGCGACATCCGCTTCACCGACCGGACCCGGAACAGCGAACTGTTCATCAACCCGCTGATGGCGCTGTACTTCTGTGTGGACGCGGTCGGACTCGCCCGCCGCAACCTCTACCTCGACCGGCTGGAGAAGACCGAACTCACCCGCCAGATCAGCTCGCTCGTCGAGGAGTTCCGGGACGAACTGCCCCGGCAGCGCCAGCCGCGCGCCTTCCCGCACTGACCATGCGGAGCGTATGACAGGACAGGTGACAGACTGACGCCATGGAAGAACGCGCATTCGGTAGGTCGGATCAGCACGCGTCCGTCGTCGGTCTCGGCACGTGGCAGCTGGGCGCCGACTGGGGAGACGTCGACGACACGGAAGCCCTGGCGGTGCTGGAGGCGGCGGCCGAAGCGGGGGTGACCTTCTTCGACACGGCCGACGTCTACGGCGACGGGCGCAGCGAACAGACCATCGCCACGTTCCTGCGGAGCAGGCCCGACCTCCATGTGTTCATCGCGACGAAGATGGGTCGTCGCGTGGACCAGATCCCCGAGAACTACGTCCTCGACAACTTCCGGGCCTGGAACGACCGGTCCCGGCGCAACCTCGGTGTGGACCGTCTCGACCTGGTCCAGCTGCACTGCCCGCCCACGCCGGTCTACTCCTCGGACGAGGTGTTCGACGCCCTGGACACCCTGGTCGCGGAGGAGCGCATCGCCGCGTACGGCGTCAGCGTGGAGACCTGCGCCGAGGCGCTGACGGCGATCGCCCGGCCGAACGTGGCGAGCGTGCAGATCATCCTCAACCCGTTCCGGATGAAGCCGCTCCTCGACGTCCTCCCGGCGGCCGAGAAGGCGGGCGTCGCGATCATCGCGCGTGTTCCGCTGGCCTCGGGGCTGCTGTCCGGCAAGTACACGAAGGACACGGTCTTCGCGGAGAACGACCACCGTACGTACAACCGGCACGGCGAGTCCTTCGACCAGGGCGAGACCTTCTCCGGCGTCGACTACGCCACGGGCGTCGAGGCGGCCGTCGAGTTCGCCGCGCTGGCCCCCAACGGATTCACCCCGGCCCAGCTGGCCCTGCGCTGGATCATCCAACTGCCGGGCGTCACGACGGTCATCCCGGGCGCCCGCACGCCCGACCAGGCCCGCGCCAACGCTGCCGCCGCCGCGCTGCCGCCGCTGTCCGACGAGACGCTCACCGCGATCCGGGACCTGTACGACCGCCGGATCAAGGAGCAGGTGCAGGGCCGCTGGTAGGACCTGGCGGTGCCGTCGCGCGGGAAGCAGCCGGTCGGGCCGCTTCCCGCGCGGAGCGTCCGTGACGCGTCGGGCGTGTCAGATGCGGCCGCCCGTGAGCCGGGTGAGCGGGCCCTGGACCTGGCGTCCGGAGCGGCGGCCGACCGCGTAGGAAGCGGCGGTCAGGGCGGTCAGGCCCGCGCCCACGCCGGCGGCGACGAACTTGCGGTGGGCGATGACGGTCATGGCCGTCTTGGCGGTGGCGGCCACCTGGCCGGAGGCCTGGACGACCGCCTGGCGGCCCGCCTCGACGCCCTTGACCGCGCTGTGCACGGCGCTGTTCGTGCTGTCGACCGCGCGCTTGGTGGTGTCGGCCGCGCGTCCGGCACCGGCCTTGGCGGACGACGCCGCGTCGTCCATCGTGATCGCGGCCGTCTTCGCGGACTCGGTGGCCGGTGCCGTCGCCTTGCCGGTGGTCCGGCGGGCCTTGGCCGCGGCCGTCTCGGCGGACGCGGAGTTCTCGTTGGGGTCCTTGTTCGGTCGATTCATGGAAACCGCGTTGCCGTTCATCGCCCCGGCAAACACATCGCGTCCATGCTGGTGCCCACCGCCGGCCCCACCCCTCCCCCGCCGTCCGCCCAACCACCCTGATGACATAAGATCGCCTTATGAGGTCATAGGCCCGACCCGCGTACCTGGTAAGGGTCACCTTAGTTTAGGGTTGCCGACGAGTCGCTTTTCTCCGCTCGAAGGGAACCTGAACATGCCCCGCCCTCTGCGGGTAGCCATCGTCGGAGCCGGACCCGCCGGGATCTACGCCGCCGACGCGCTGCTGAAGTCCGACGTGGCCACCGAGCCCGGTGTGTCCATCGACCTCTACGAGCGGATGCCCGCCCCCTTCGGACTGATCCGTTACGGCGTGGCCCCCGACCACCCCCGCATCAAGGGCATCATCACGGCCCTGCACCAGGTGCTCGACAAGCCGCAGATACGTCTCTTCGGTAACGTCGACTACCCGACGGACATCAACCTGGACGATCTGCGTGCGTTCTACGACGCTGTGATCTTCTCCACGGGCGCGACGGCCGACCGCGCGCTCGACATCCCCGGCATCGACCTCGACGGCTCCTACGGCGCGGCCGACTTCGTCTCCTGGTACGACGGCCACCCGGACGTCCCGCGCACCTGGCCCCTGGAGGCCGAGAAGGTCGCCGTCCTCGGTGTCGGCAACGTGGCGCTCGACGTGGCCCGCGTCCTCGCCAAGACGGCCGACGAGCTGCTGCCGACCGAGATCCCGGCGAACGTCCACGAGGGTCTGAAGGCCAACAAGGCGCTGGAGGTCCACGTCTTCGGCCGCCGCGGCCCGGCGCAGGCGAAGTTCTCCCCGATGGAGCTGCGGGAGCTGGACCACTCCCCCAACATCGAGGTCATCGTCGACCCCGAGGACATCGACTACGACGAGGGTTCCATCGCGACCCGGCGCGGCAACAAGCAGGCCGACATGGTCGCCAAGACCCTGGAGAACTGGGCGATCCGCGACATCGGCGACCGCCCGCACAAGCTGTTCCTGCACTTCTTCGAGTCGCCCACCGAGATCCTCGGCGAGGACGGCAAGGTCGTCGGCCTGCGCACCGAGCGCACCGCCCTCGACGGCACCGGCAACGTCAAGGGCACCGGCGAGTTCAAGGACTGGGACGTCACCGGCATCTACCGCGCGGTCGGCTACCTGTCGGACAAGCTGCCCAAACTGCCCTGGGACGTCGAGTCGGGCACCGTCCCGGACGAGGGCGGCCGGGTCATCGAGGAGACCGGCGCGCACCTGCAGTCGACGTACGTCACCGGCTGGATCCGGCGCGGTCCGGTGGGCCTCATCGGGCACACCAAGGGCGACGCCAACGAGACCGTCTCCAACCTCCTGGACGACTTCGCCAACGGCCGGCTGCACGAGCCCTCGGCGCCCGCCCCGGAGGCCGTCGACGCCTTCCTCGCGGAGCGCAACGTCCGCTTCACGACGTGGGAGGGCTGGTACAAGCTCGACGCCGCCGAGAAGGCGCTGGGTGAGCCGCAGGGCCGTGCGCGCGTGAAGATCGTCGAGCGTGAGGACATGCTGCGGGCCAGCGGAAGCGCTCCGCTGGGTTAGGCGGACGGGGATCGGGGGACTGCGGGCCGTTCGAAGCCGCGAGTCGTACGTGGCTGGTCGCGCAGTTCCCCGCGCCCCTGAAGGGGCGCGCCCCCAGTGGAGGCATAAGCTCGGCCAATGGCCAAGTACTACGACGTGCACCCCGACAACCCCCAGCCGCGTGCGATCGGGCAGGTGGCCGACAGCATTCGTCAGGGTGGGCTCATCGCGTATCCGACGGACTCCTGCTTCGCGCTGGGGTGCCAGCTGGGCAGTCGTGACGGCATCGAGCGGATCCGTACGATCCGGCAGCTCGACGACCGTCACCATTTCACCCTGGTGTGCGAGAACTTCGCGCAGCTGGGCCAGTTCGTGCACGTCGACAACGACGTGTTCCGCGCCGTGAAGGCGTCGACGCCCGGCAGTTACACCTTCATCCTCCCCGCGACGAGGGAGGTGCCCCGTAAGCTCCTCCACCCCAAGAAGAAGACCGTCGGTGTGCGCATCCCCGACCACCGGGTGGCCCAGGCCCTGCTCGCGGAGCTGGGCGAGCCGCTCGTCTCCAGCACGCTGCTGCTGCCCGACGAGGAGGAGCCGCTGACGCAGGGCTGGGAGATCAAGGAGCGTCTGGACTACCTGGTCGACGCGGTGGTGGACTCCGGCGACTGCGGCACGGAGCCGACGACCGTCATCGACTTCTCCAGCGGCGAGGCGGAGATCATCCGCAAGGGCGCGGGCGACACCTCACGCTTCGAGTGACCCCGCCGGGCATCGGGGGCATCGGCGGGGCTCAGGTCTGCCGCAGCGGCTCGTACGCCTCCGCGTTCAGGCCGAACGTCCAGGCCACTCCCTCCCGGGCCGTGGTCGTCGTGGGCGGCACCCGCAGCCAGTAGGTGCGGCTCGTGCCGTCCGGCTCCGGCGTGGAGTTGACGACCTCCACCATCACCACGTCCTCGTCGCCGGGCAGGGCTGTGCGCCACAGGACACCCGTCTCGTCGCGGTGCACCGGCTTCGCCCCGGACTCCTCCAGGTAGCGGTCGTAACCGTAGAACTCGAGCATCACGCGGCGCAGCTCCGCGTTCTCCTCCTCCCGGATCTCCGCCGCGGTCAACGCGCCCAGCCGGTCGAGGAACGCGCCGGGGACGGGCAGCCCGCGCCAGGCGTGCAGGGCGAATCCGTCGGCGTAGGCGAGCGCGGGCCCGTCGCCTCGGTCCAGCCGGCCCGCTTCGTCGCGGTGCAGTTCCACGGGCCGCTCGGCGACGACCGCGACGTTCTCGTACGGCCACCACCAGCCGGCCGTGCGGGCCACCTCGGCCAGTCCGTCGAGACCTGGGGCGGCGTCGAAGGCGGACAGCCAGGCCGCGTCGTGCTGGCCCAGGACGGCGTCCAAAAGGAGCAGCCGGATGCCGGTCTCCTCCTCGCGGTCGGCGGGGGCCAGGGCCTCGACGATGCCGGTGCGGACGCGGTCGATGAGCGGCCGGGTCGTCTCCCAGAGGTCGGCGCCGGTCGCTCGCCAGTGGTCGCTCCAGCCGGTGGGGCCCAGGCGGGTGTGCAGCCGGGCGCGCTCGGCGGCGACCGGTCTGTTGCGGACGGCGTCGCGGACGCCCGCCCCGGTCGCCGGCAGCGCCTCGCCGCCGTCCTTGGCCGATGCTCCCGACAGCAGGCGTACCGCCTCCAGGGGCGAGCGGGTCCACACGATCCGCTCGGGCTCCCGCAGCCCCGCCCGCCGATGGGCGAGCCGTACGCCCGCCTCGGCCCGCGCCCGGTCGCCCGCTCCGGTGGCCGCCGCCACCGCCCGCCAACTCGCCTGTTCCGTCACGCCGTTCCTCCTGAATCTCGATGCCAGTCCCTGCGGCTGCCGTACGCCACGGCCGCCGCTTTCCTCGTGGGTTCAGTCGGCGACGATCCGCACCGAACCCGGTACGTACTCGCGCTGCCGGATGACCCGGTACCAGCCCTTGGGCAGGGAGATGGCCGCGTGCTCCTCGTGGACGACACGGGCGCCCTCCGGCACGTGCAACAGCATCGGCCCGAACACGCTCGCCTCGCGGACGAGGCGGCCGGGGCCGACCACGGCGTGCGCGTGACCGGTGACCTCGCCGAGGGCGAGGACGAGCCGGCCGCGCCCGTCGCGCGGTTCCGACGCGGCGTCGAGCGCGCTGCCGGGCACCGCGCTCTCCGCCAACGGCGCGATGAGGACGTCTCCTTGCCGGTACATGGGTCTCCCTTCCGTCGGGCACTCGCTGTGCCACGAAAGGACCGTAGAGGCAGCCAGTGACAATCGGCCCGCGCACGGCGGTTCGCCGGTTCGGGCACGACTGTTTATCCACAGGACAGGGGTCCGCCGCACGCGTTGTCAGTCGGGCTTGGTAGAACTCCCGTACCCGGCAGCGCTGTGTGCTCCGGGTGCGCAACGGGCGGACCGTGCACGGACTCGGCTGCCGCCCATGGACATGGAACGAAGGGGCGGGGCGCACATGACCATCGGGAGCCATCTGGAGGAGTTCCACGACCTGCCGGTCCACCGCTTCCCCAAGTCGGTGAAGGGCCCGGACGACGCCGGGCACCTGCCGGCTCCCGAGTCGGTGGCCTGGAGCATCGCCGTGGACTCGTACGACAGCGAGGAGGCGTGGGAGGAGGCGTTCGCCCGGTTCCTGGCCTCTGTCGACACCGCGAAGGTGCGGGCGCTGGTCGTGGGGGCCTGGAGCGACGCGTACGACAACGGCCCCAAGGAGATCATCGAGGCCCTGGTCGCGGCGAAGGACCGGCTGCCCGCGCTGCGCGCGCTGTTTCTCGGTGACATCGTGATGGAGGAGTGCGAGATCTCCTGGATCCACCAGGGCGATGTGGGCCCGCTGCTGACCGCCTTCACGGAGCTGGAGGAGTTCGGTGTCCGTGGCGGCCAGGGGCTCGGCTTCCCGACGGTGCGGCACGAGCGGCTGCGGACGCTGACAGTCGAGACCGGCGGCATGCCCGTCGCCGCGGTCCGGGGCGTCGCGGGCAGCGATCTGCCCGCCCTCGTCGAGCTGGACCTGTGGCTGGGCACATCCGAGTACGGCGGCGACTCCGAGGTCGCCGACCTGGCGCCGATCCTCGCGGGCACCCGGCTGCCGGCCCTCAAGCATCTGGCGCTGCGCAACAGCGAGATACAGGACGACATCTGCGGGGCGCTGGCCTCCGCCCCGGTGGTGGCCCGCCTCGACGTCCTCGACCTGTCGATGGGCGTCCTCACCGACGACGGTGCGACCGCGCTGCTCACGGGCCAGCCGCTCACCCACCTCACCACGCTGGACCTGCACCACAACTACCTCAGCCCGGCGATACGCGACCGCCTCCGGGACTCCCTGGAGGCCGAGGGGGTCCAGGTCGACGTCGACGCCGACGACGCCGAGTCGGACGAGGAGGAGGACGGCACGGTCTGGCGGTTCGTCGCGGTCGGCGAGTGAGCACGTAGGCACTGGCCCACAGGTGAGTGGGCTCGTGGGCGAGCGAGTACCGCGACGGGGCGTACTACGTCGTGGGGCAACGGGGGTTCAAGGTGAGGGGGGTCGGTGTGTCCGGTTGGGGCGGTGCGGCGGGGGCGGGGCCCGGCCCGTACAGGTGGGTGGTCGTCGGGAACGGGGAGAATCGGCGGGTGGGGCTGTTCGTCGCGGCGGCCGAGGCGGCCGGTGTCGGCACGCCGCGTGTCGTCGAGTGGCGGGACGTGCTGCGCGACGGCGGTCACGAGTTCGCCGCCGACGAGGTCGTTCGGCTGGACTCGCCGGGCGAGAACGCCGAGGTGGACCAGTTGCTGCGGGGTGTCGACGATCCGACACGGGTGGAGGGCTCGGCCACCTGGTACACCCGCTTCCTGACCGCCGTGGGCTCGTTGCGGGGCGGGGTGCGACTGGACGATCCGGCGGATCTGCCGGTGCTGTTCGACAAGCGGCGGTGCCACGCCCGGCTCGACGCGGCGGGGGTCCCGGTGCCGCCGTCGCCCACCTCGGGCGACGCACCGCCCGTGCGCGGCTGGGACGACGTACGGGCGGCGATGCGCGAGCACGGCATGCCGCGTGTCTTCGTGAAGCCGGCCCACGGCTCCTCCGCGTCCGGTGTGCTGGCCGTCGAGTCGGCGGCCGGCGGGCGGATCAGGGCCACCACCTCGGTGGAGGTGGCCCCCGACGGACGGCTGCACGCCCCGCCGCGGCTGCACAACTCCCTGCGGGTGCGGCGCTACACGGACGAACGGGAGATCGCCGGGATCGTCGACGCCCTCGCGGCCGACGGTCTGCACATCGAGCGCTGGCTCCCGAAGGCGTCCGCGCACGGCAGGTCCGCCGACCTGCGGGTCCTGGTCGTGGCGGGCCGGGCCACGCACGCGGTCGTGCGCACCAGCCGTTTCCCGATGACCAATCTGCATCTCGGCGGGGCACGGGGCGATCTGACGTCGGTCGTGGACGCGGCGGGCGACCGCTGGAGGCAGGCGCTCGACATCTGCGAGCGGGCCGCCGCCTGCTTCCCGGGCACGCTGTGCGTCGGCGTGGACCTGCTGCCGGCGATCGGCTGGCGCCGGTTCGCCGTGGGCGAGGTCAACGCGTTCGGCGATCTGCTGCCCCGGCTGACCGGGCTGCCCGGCGGCCCGGCGGAGGGCCTGGACACCTACGCGGCGCAGCTCGCGGCGGTGCGGAGCGCGATGCTCCCGGCGCCCTCGCACCACCCCCAGGCAAGGAAAGACCATGCACCCTTCTGACACGGCCGGCACGGCGAACACGGCCGGCACGGCTGACACCGCCGGCACGGCGAACACGGCCCACCGGCCTTCCGAGGCCGCGCGGGCGCCCGACAGGAACGAGGTGAGCGCACCCGACAGGAACAAGGTGGGCGCACCCGGCCGGAACGAGTTGGGCGCACCCGACATGAACGAGGTGGTGGGCCGCGACGACCTGCTGCTGCTCACCCTCGACACCCTGCGGTACGACGTGGCCGTGAAGCTCGCGGCGGAGGGCCGGCTGCCGAATCTGGCCGCCCATCTCCCGGGCGGCGCCTGGGAGGAGCGGCACGCTCCCGGCAGCTTCACCTACGCCTCGCACCAGGCGATGTTCGCGGGTTTCCTGCCGACCCCGGCCGCGCCCGGACCACATCCGCGTCTCTTCGCGGGCCGGTTCGCCGGCAGTGAGACGACCGCGGGGCGCACCTTCGTCTTCGACAGCCCCGACCTGGTGTCGGCGCTCGCCGAGCACGGCTATCGCACGGTGTGCGTCGGCGGTGTCGGCTTCTTCAACAAGCAGGGGGCGCTCGGCAGCGTCCTGCCGGGCCTGTTCCAGGAGAGCCACTGGGAGCCGGAGTTCTCCGTCGCGTCACCGACGTCCTTCGAGTCCCAGGTGGCCCGCGCCGAGCGGGTCGTGGCCGAACTGCCCGCCGAGCAGCGGCTGTTCCTCTTCCTCAACGCGTCGGCGCTGCACCAGCCCAACTGGTTCCATCTGCCGGGCGCCACCCGCGAGGCGGGCGACAGCCTGGTCACGCATGCGGCGGCCCTGGAGTACATCGACCAGCACATCGGGCGGCTCTTCGCCGCGATGAGTTCGCGGCGCCGCTGCTTCGCCGTCGTCTGCTCCGACCACGGGACCACGTACGGCGAGGACGGGTACACCGGGCACCGTCTCGGCCACGAGGCCGTGTGGACCGTCCCCTACAGCCACTTCTTTCTGGAGCCGTCCCCATGACCGCGACTGAGACACTGGTTTCCGTCCGCCCCTATCAGCACTACGTGTACGCCTACCCGCACAAGACGGCGTACCGGAAGCTGTCCGGCGACCCACGGCTCGCGGGCCTGTGGGCCGGGGAGTCCCGGCAGGCGCTGTCGCTGTACGCGCACATACCGTTCTGCGAGGTGCGCTGCGGCTTCTGCAATCTCTTCACCCGGATCGGCGCGCCTGACGGGCTGACCGGCCGCTATCTCGACGCCCTCGAACGGCAGGCGATCGCCGTGCGGGAGGCGCTCGGGGACGCGGAGCCGGTGCGGTTCGCGAACGCCGCGTTCGGCGGTGGCACCCCGACCTATCTGGAGGCCGCCGAGCTGGAGCGGCTGTGCGACATCGCCGAGCGGCACATGGGCGCGGACCTGCGGGCTGTCCCGCTGTCGGTGGAGGCCTCCCCCGCCACGGCGACGGCCGACCGGCTGGCCGTCCTGGCCGAGCGGGGCACCACGCGGCTGAGCCTCGGCGTGCAGACCTTCGTGGCGGAGGAAGCGCGGGCGGCCGTACGACCGCAGCGTCGGTCCGACGTGGAGGCGGCGCTGTCGCGGATCCGCGACACCGGTGTCCCGGTCCTCAACATCGACCTGATCTACGGCATCGACGGGCAGACGGCGGCCAGTTGGCGGCTGTCCCTGGACGCGGCCCTCGCCTGGTGGCCGGAGGAGATCTACCTCTATCCGCTGTACGTCCGGCCGTTGACGGGGCTCGGCCGCGACGCGGACCCGGAGATCGCGGACCGCGACTGGGACGAGGCCCGGCTGTGGCGCTACCGCGAGGGCCGCGACCATCTGCTCGCGCACGGCTACGAGCAGGTCTCCATGCGGATGTTCCGCCGGGTGGACGCGCCGCCGCAGGGCCCGGACGACTACGCCTGTCAGACCGACGGCATGATCGGCCTGGGCTGTGGCGCCCGTTCGTACACGTCGAAGCTGCACTACTCCTTCGACTACGCGGTCGGCATGGGCCAGATCCGCACGATCATCGACGACTACACCGCCACCGAGGACTTCGGCCGGGCCGTGCACGGCCGCGAGGTGGACGAGGACGAGGCGCGGCGTCGCCATCTGCTGCAGTCGCTGCTCCAGGCTCGGGGGCTGCCGGTGGCGGACTACCGACGGCGGTTCGGGTCGGACCCGTACGCGGACTTCGCCGTGGAGCTGGACCTGCTGGCCGCGCGCGGCTGGCTCGCGGAGGCGGGCGCCGGACTGCTGAGGCTCTCCGCCGAGGGGCTGGCCCACTCGGACGCCATCGGTCCCGGCTTCTTCTCCCCCGCCGTACGGGCCGCGATGGCCGCGTACGAGCCGAAGTGACGGCGCCCATGAACCTGACGATCCTCTACCGGGGCCCCCTCGCGTCCTGCGACTACGACTGCCCCTACTGCCCGTTCGCCAAGCGCCGCGACTCGACGGCCCGACTGCGGGCAGACCGCGCGGCCCTGGACCGCTTCACCACCTGGGCACGGGAACAGACCGGCGACCGGCTCTCGGTGCTCTTCACCCCGTGGGGTGAGGGACTGGTGCGATCCTGGTACCGCAAGGCCCTGGTCGACCTCTCCCACGAGCCGCACATCGACCGGGTGGCGATCCAGACGAACCTCAGCTGCCGCACGGAGTGGCTGGCGGAGGCCGACCCGGACACGGTGGCCCTGTGGTGCACGTACCACCCCGGGCAGACCCCGTACGAGCGGTTCCTCGACAAGACCCGCCGACTGGCCGGGACGGGGACCCGCTTCAGCGTGGGGATCGTCGGTCTGCCCGAGCACCTGGAGCACGCCCGCCGGCTGCGCCGGGAGCTGCCGGAACAGGTGTATCTGTGGGTGAACGCCGCCGAGGGGCACACGTACACCGACGAAGAGGCGGCGATGTGGAGCGAGTTGGACCCCCTCTTCCCCTTCAGCCGCCATCCGCACCGCTCGGCGGGCCGCGCCTGCCGTACCGGCTCGACGGTCATATCGGTGGACGGCGAAGGAACCGTGCGGCGCTGTCACTTCGTCAAGGCCGAACTCGGCAACCTCTACGACGGTTCCTTCCGCGCGGCACTCGCGCCCCGCCCCTGCCCACTGGCCGTCTGCGACTGCCACATCGGGTACGTCCACCTCGAAACGCTCCCGCTGTACGACGTCTTCGCGGGCGGCGTCCTGGAACGCGTGCCGACGGTGGAGGCGCGACGCGGACCGCCGCCTGTGCGGGTGCGCCTCGGGCGTAGCCTGTGAGCGACGATGTGTGCGCTGACCCGACCAGGAGCCAGGAAGCGAGTGCGTACATGACCTCAGCGGTCAACAGTGGTGCGTGGATACGTCGTTACCGGCCCGCGCCCGAGGCGGCGGTCCGGCTGGTGTGTCTGCCGCACGCGGGCGGCTCGGCGAGCTACTACCTCCCCATGGCACACGCCCTCGCGCCCGAGGCCGATGTGCTGGCCGCGCAGTACCCGGGGCGGCAGGACCGTTACGCCGAGCCGCCGGCGGCGAGCATCCGCGAGCTGGTCGAGCGGATCGTCGAGGCCGTCACCGGGGACGACGACCGTCCGCTCGCCCTCTTCGGGCACAGCATGGGCGCGGTGGTCGCCCACGAGATGGCGCTCACGCTGGAGGCGGCCGGCCGGGCGCCGGTCCGGCTGTTCGTGTCGGGGCGGCGCGCCCCCTCCACGGACCGGGACGGCAGGGAACTGCACAAGGCGAGCGACGCCGAACTGCTCAAGGCCGTACGTCGGCTGAACGGCACCGACGACCAGGTCTTCGAGGACGAGGAGCTGGTACAGCTCGTGCTGCCGGCACTGCGCGGCGACTACAAGGCTCTGGCGACGTACGAGCCGCGCCCCGGCGACCGGCTGGCCTGCCCGGTCACCGTCCTCACCGGTGACGACGACCCGGTGACCCCGGTGGCGGACGCGCGTGCCTGGGCGGACCACACCGACGGTGCGACCGAGCTGTGCGTGTTCTCCGGCGGCCACTTCTACCTCAACGACCGGGCGGGGGAGGTCGTCGATGTCGTACGGCGGCACCTCGGGCTGTAGACCCGGCCACGCCGTCACACCCGCCAGCTGTACCGCCGCTCCGGCCGCCCGGCCACCCCGTAGCGCAGGGAGACGTCCGCGCTGCCGGTGCCGTGGAAGTACTCCAGGTAGCGGCGGGCACTGACGCGGGAGATGCCGGTGAGGGTGGCGCACTCGGTGGCGGAGAGGTTGCCGTCGGTGCCGCGGAGGGTGCCTTCGATCAGCTCGGCGGTCTCGACGCTCATGCCCTTGGGCAGGGCGCCGGCCGCCGACGCGGGCGCGGCGGCTCCGGCGAGGACACGGTCGACGTCGGCCTGTCCGCGTACGACGGTGGTGAGGAGGCGGCCGCGCTGGGCGGCGTACCGCTGGAGCCGGGAGCGCAGCTCCTCGAACTCGAAGGGTTTGAGGAGGTAGTCGACGACGCCGTGGCGGACCGCGCCGCGCACGCTGTCGGCCTCCCGGGCGGCGCTGATGACCATGACGTCGCAGTCGTGTCCTGCGGTGCGCAGCCGGGGTATGACGTCGAGGCCGAAGCCGTCGGGGAGGTAGAGGTCGAGCAGGACCAGGTCGGGGCGCAGCTCGTCGACGGCCGCGACCGCCTGTTCGCCGGTGCTGGCGACGCCGACGACGCGGAACGGCTCGACGCGTTCGACGAAGGTGCGGTGGACCCGGGCCACCATGAAGTCGTCGTCTACCACGAGCACGTCGATCGTGCCGGGCGGGCTGCTCGTGCCGTTCGTGCCGCTCATGGTGTTGCTCCTTCCGCCACCGCGTCGGCGAGGTGGCTGACGGTCATGCGGGCGGTGAACATGGCACCGTCGGGGGTGTTGGCCACCGAGATCTCACCGCCGTGGCGTTCGCAGACCAGACGGGTGAGGGCCAGGCCGATGCCGCGTTCGCCCTCTCGCGCGGCCTTGGTGGTGAAACCGTGGGAGAAGACCTCGCGGGCGAGTTCGGGGGCCACGCCGGGGCCGGAGTCGCGGACGACGATCTCCACGCTGGAGGCGTCCTGGCGCAGTTCCACCTCGACCCAGGCCTCGCGGCCGTCGGCGCCGCCCCAGGTCTCTGGATCGTCGGGCGCGGTCGTGGTGGCGGCCGCGTCCACGGCGTTGTCGACGAGGTTGCCGACCACGGTGGCCACGTCGGCGGCGTCCTCGGGAGCGAGCCGGTCGAGTGCGGTTCCGTCCGAGATCCGCAGGGTGACCCGGCGTTCGGCGGCGAGGGACGTCTTCGCCGTGAGCAGGGCGGCGACGGCGGTGTCGCGGACGCGGCGGCTGAGGGTGACGTCGAGGGAGTGGCGGTGCCGGCTCAGCGCGCGGATGTAGTGGACGACCTCGTCCTGCTCGCCGATCTGGATGAGCCCGGAGATGGTGTGCAGCTGGTTGGCGAACTCGTGGGCCTGGGCACGCAGCAGTTCGGAGGAGCTGCGGAAGGAACCGATCTCGCGTTCGAGGCGGGCCAGCTCGGTGCGGTCCCGCAGGGTGGTGACGGAACCGAGGTGGCGGCCGTCCTTGGTGACGGTCATCCGGTTCATCACCAGGATCCGGCCCCGGCGTATAACGACCTCGTCGCGCCGGTCGGCCGAGGCGTCCCGGGAGCCGGCGCCTGCCTCACGGGAACCGGCGCCTCCGTCGCGGCGACCGGCCGCGTCCTGACGAGAGCCCGTCCCGCCCTCGCGGACGCCGCCCGGCTCCTGCACCCCGACGAGCACGTCCCGCAGCCTTCCCTCCACGCCGAGGTCGGCCAGGCTCTTGCCGACGCAGTCCTCGGGCAGGTCGAGCAGGCGCCGCCCCATCTCGTTGACGAGGGTGAGCCGGTGGTGGGGGTCCAGGGCGATCACGCCCTCGGCGATGCCGTAGAGCATGGCCTCGCGGTGTTCGGCGAGGCCGGCGATCTCCTGGGGCTCCAGGCCGAGGGTCTGCCGTTTGACGCGCCGGGCGAGCAGCCAGGAGCCGACGAGACCGAGGCCGCTGGCGATGCCGAGGTAGGCGAGGAGGTACGAGGAGGCGCCGCTGAGACGCTGCCACACGGTCGGGGAGGCCTCGCCGATCATCACCGTGCCCAGCAGCCGGCCCAGGTTGTCGTTGGTCGTCGCGCCGAGCACGGGCACCTGGGCGACGAGCTCGCGGCTGCCGTCGAGGGTCAGTGAGCCGGACCAGCCGCGGCCGGCGACGGCGCCCTCGCCGGTGGGCATCGGGTCGCCGATCACGGTGGGGTCGGTGGAGCTGACGATCCGGCCGTCGGCGTCGGCGACGGTGACGGAGGTGACCCCCGACTGGGTCTGGGTGGAGTTCACCAGGGGTGCCAGCGCCTCGTGCGCGACGGGCTGGGCAAGCCGGTCGCGGACCAGGGGGTTGGCGGCGAGCTGCTCGGCGAGCGCGGTGACGCGGCGGCCCTCGACCCGGTTGAACGTCGCCGCCGACTGCGTGAGCGAGACCGCGGCGACCGCCAGGAGCACCACCACGACGATGGCGAGCTGGAGGACCAGCATCTCGCCTGCGAGGGTATGGCGACGGAACACCACGACGGACTCTTCTCTCGTGCCGACGCCACGTCGGGCGTCTCGCTCTTCTCTGGTCCCGACGCCACGTCGGGCGTCTCGCTCTTCTCTGGTCCCGACGCCGTCCCGGGCGTCTCGCTCTTCTCTGGTCCCGACGCCACGTCGGGCGTCCTTCTCTGGTGCCGACGCCACGTCGGGCGTCCGGCGGCTCAGGCGCCGCCTCGTGCGGTGGGTCGCACAATCATGGCGCCCACGTGCGGTCCGGGAAAGAGAGGTGTGGGGGACGTGCTCATACGGTGACAGGGGCCGTGACCACTACGACCACAACCTCCGTTGCTTCCGCAAGTGAGTCAGGCCCGCCCTACGCGGGCACGATGTGGCCCAGGTCACTTTTCCCCTCGACAACCGACAGGTGGTGGCATACGTGCAGCTGCGCACCCCTCTCGCCCTGCTCGGGGCGGCCGTGCTCGTGCTCGTGGGGCCGCCGCTGCTGACGACCGGCAGCGGCGCCGAGACCGGCACGCAGATCCCGGGCCTGCGCTTCATGGTGCCGAACACGCCAGGCGGTGGCTACGACATCACGGCGCGGACGGCCGCGAAGAACGCCGAGGACGCCGGGCTCACCCACAACATCGAGGTGTTCAACCTGCCCGGCGCCGGCGGCACGGTGGGCCTGAGCCGGCTGGTGAGCGAGCACGGCAACGGCAAGCTCGCGATGTCGATGGGGCTCGGCGTCGTGGGCGCCGTCCGCTCCAACGACGCGCCCAAGACCCTCGCCGACACCACGCCGATCGCCCGCCTCACCGAGGAGCAGGACGTCGTGGTGGTCGCCAAGGACTCGCCTTACAAGACGATCGACGAGCTCATCGAGGCGTGGAAGGACGACCCGGGGAAGCTGCCTGTGGGCGGTGGCTCGGCGCCTGGCGGGCCCGACCATCTGGCGCCGATGCTGATGGCGCAGGCCGCCGGGATCGCGCCGAAGGACGTCAACTACATCCCCTTCGACGGCGGCGGTGAGCTGCTCGCCTCGATCCTGGGCAACAAGGTCGCGTTCGGGGTGTCCGGGGTGGGCGAGTACCTGGACCAGATCAAGGCGGGCGAGCTGCGGCTGCTCGCGGTGACGGGCCCGGAGCGGGTGGACGGGCTGGACGCGCCGACCCTCCAAAAGGCGGGTTACGACGTGAACTTCACCAACTGGCGCGGCATCGTCGCCCCGCCCGGCCTCACCGAGGCCGAGCGGGACAAGCTCACCCGGCTGATCGAGGAGCTGCACGACTCGCCGGAGTGGCGGCAGTCGATGAAGCAGAACGGCTGGGACGACGCCTTCCTCACCGGCGACGAGTTCGGCGCGTTCCTGGACGCCCAGGACAAGCGCGTGGTGTCGGTGCTGAAGGAGCTGGGACTGTGACCACGGACACCACCGGCACTCCCCTTCCCCCGGCGCCCGCGGCCGACCGCCGCTCCTGGCTGCGCGACCACTCCGAGCTGGGCGTCTGCGTCCTGTTGCTGGCACTCGGCGTCCTGGTCCTGACCGACGCGCTCACCATGGACGTCGACATCGCGCAGCGCGGTCCCGTCGGCCCGAAGACCGTGCCGATCGTGGTCGGTGTCGGCCTGCTGCTGATCGCCGCCCTGCTCGCCGTGGACGTGCTGCGCGGCGGCCGGGGCCAGGCCGAGGCCGGCGAGGACATCGACCTGTCCGAGCCCGCCGACTGGCGCACGGTGCTGCTGCTCGCCGGGGTGTTCCTCGGCGCGGCCGTCCTGATCGAACCGCTCGGCTTCCCCATAGCGGGCGCCCTGCTCTTCTGGGGCGCGGCCTACGCCCTCGGCAGCCGGCGCCCGGACCGCGATCCGCTCATCGCGGCCGTCATCTCCCTGGTCACGTACGCCGTGTTCAACAACCTGCTCGGGGTGCCGCTGCCCGGCGGACCGCTGATGGGAGTGCTCTGACATGGACGCTTTCAACTCCCTCCTCGACGGTTTCGGTACGGCACTGACCCCGATCAACATCCTGTGGGCCGCGATCGGTGTCCTGCTGGGCACGGCGATCGGCGTGCTGCCCGGCATCGGCCCGGCCATGGCGGTCGCGCTGCTGCTGCCGGTGACGTACGGGCTGAACCCGGTCGGCGCGTTCATCATGTTCGCGGGCATCTACTACGGGGCGATGTTCGGCGGTTCCACCACCTCGATCCTCCTCAACACCCCCGGGGAGAGCGCGGCCGTGGTCGCGGCCATGGAGGGCAACCCGATGGCCAAGTCGGGGCGCGGCGCGCAGGCCCTTGCGGCGGCCGCCATCGGGCATTTCGCGGGTGGCATGGTCGGCACGATCCTGCTGGTGGCGCTCGCGCCGACGGTCGCCGAACTGGCCGTGGACATCGGCGCGCCGGACTACTTCGCGATCATGGTGCTGGCGTTCATCGCCGTGACGTCCGTGCTGGGCTCGTCCCGGATCCGAGGGCTCGCCTCCCTGCTGATCGGTCTGACGATCGGCCTGGTGGGCCTGGACCAGATGACCGGCCAGCAGCGCCTGACCTTCGGTTCCCTCCAGCTCGCCGACGGCATCGACGTCGTGATCGTCGCGGTCGGTCTCTTCGCCATCGGCGAGGCCCTGTGGGTCGCCGCCCATCTGCGGCGCAGTCCGCCCGAGCCGATCCCGGTGGGCAGGCCGTGGCTCGGCCGCTCCGATGTGAAGCGGACCTGGAAGTCATGGGTGCGCGGCCCGTTCATCGGTTTCCCGTTCGGCGCGATCCCGGCAGGCGGCGCCGAGATCCCCACCTTCCTGTCGTACGTCACCGAGAAGCGGCTGTCGAAGCACAAGGACGAGTGGGGCAAGGGTGCCATCGAGGGGGTGGCGGGCCCGGAGTCGGCGGCCTCGGCCTCGGCGGCGGGCACCCTCGTCGCCATGCTGACCCTCGGTCTGCCCACCACGGCGGTCGCGGCGGTCATGCTGGCCGCCTTCCAGCAGTACGGCATCCAGCCCGGCCCCCTGCTCTTCGAACGCGAGCCCGACCTGGTGTGGGGCCTGATCGCCTCGCTCTTCGTCGGCATGGTGCTGCTGCTCGCGCTCAACCTGCCGCTGGCCCCACTGTGGGCGAAGCTGCTGCGGATCCCGAGGCCGTATCTCTACGCGGGGATCCTGTTCTTCGCGGCGGTCGGCGCGTACGCGGTCGGCGGCGAGGTGATCGACCTGGTGATCCTGCTGGTCATCGGCCTGATCGGGTTCGGTATGCGCCGCTACGGACTGCCGGTGCTGCCCGCCGTCATCGGCGTCATCCTCGGCCCCAACGCCGAGCAGCAGCTGCGGCGCGCCCTGCAGATCAGCGACGGCAGCGTCACCGGCCTGGTGAACACGCCGTTCTCGGTGACGGTGTACGTGATCATCGCCGTGCTGCTGGCCTGGCCGCTGCTGAAGCGACTGGTGACCCGGGATCGCGACCGCACGCCCGCCGAGACCGGGTGACACGAGTACTGGTGGGCCACGCCCTGCCGGTCGGGCGAGCCCCGGCACGCCGCTCAGCCGGCGCCCCGCTCCGCCTCCTCGTGCAGGAACGCGCTGATCTGCCCGGCGAGACCCTCCCGGCCCGTGCCGCCCGCCGGGTCGAGGAGGTCCTCGTCGACGCCGATGCCGCCGGACCACAGATACCGCTCGGTCCACTCCTCGTCGGCGCGCAGCTGGACCTGGATGTCGAACTGGGTGAGGTGGGCCTCGGCGGCTGCCGCGTAAAGGACGGAGGTGGCGCGGCGCAGGGGGTAGAGGTCGAAGCCCTCGATGAACCGGGAGTTGCGCCAGTCGAGGAAGGCGCTCTCGCCGTCGGGGCCCACGCGGATGTCGAGCTGGCCGTCCTCCAGGTGGAGGCCGACGTGTTCGGCGCCGCGGTTCTCCACCGTCACCCGGAACCGGAAGTACGTCTGGCCCTCGGCGGCGTCGTCACGACCCCGTGGGGGTTCCGCGCACTCCACTCCGTGGACGCGCACGCGCAGGCCGGCCAGATCGCCGTCGTACTCCTGCCAGTCCCCGATCACGTTGGCCTCGCGCACCGTCCACCTCTCCACATCGGCGGGACACCTCCCGCGTTAGCGCGCACCACAGTGCCACACCCGTCAGACGTCCGGGTTCGGGGCATTACCGCCGGTCAGACGTGATCAAGCCGTGTGCAGCGACGATTCCCGGGAGGGCCCCGCGAAGGAGGTCCCGCACGTGCCGCACATCACGTTCACCGCCCACTGTGCGGATGTGCGGCGGCCGACTTGCCGATTCCCCGGGCGGGCGTCGGCGCCGTACGCTACGTTCGATCACCGCCGGTTACCGCACCATCGGCGAGGTCGCGTGCAGGGAAGGTTCTGAGCGTCGCATGGGCAACTTCGGCATTGCTCCACCGACGGACCCGGTCATGACCGGAGGGCTGGCCGATTCACTCTTCGAGACGGCGAACCGTGATCCCGCCCTGCCGCAGCTGGCGCGCCGCGACCCGGCCTCCCCGGGCACCTGGACACGGGTGAGCGCGGCCGAGACGCGGGACGAAGTGGCCGATCTGGCCAAGGGGTTGATCGCGTCCGGGATCCGGCCGGGCAACCGGGTCGCCGTGATGGCGCGGACCCGGTACGAGTGGACGGTGCTCGCCGTCGCGCTGTGGTCCGTGGGCGCCGAGATCGTGCCGATCTACCCGACGTCGTCGCGCGACCAGATCGAGTGGATCCTGCGGGACGCGGCCTGTGTGGGCGTGGTCGTCGAGGACGAGCTGGGCGTGATGACGGTCGGCTCGGTGTGCGCCAAGCTCCCGCTGCTGCGGCACGTCTGGCAGCTGGACGCCGAGTCCCTGCCGCACCTCGTCGAGGCGGGCCGGGACGTGCCGGACGCGACGGTGGACTCGCTGCGCCGCATCGTCATGCCGGACTCCACGGCGGTGATCGCGTACACCTCCGGCACGACCGGCCGGCCCCGGGGCTGCGCGCTCTCCCACCGCAGCCTCGCCAGCCCCTGCGACGTCCTGCTCGCCGGGTGGCGGCAGACCGCGGCGGCGCCCGGTGAACAGCCGGCGATCCTCGCCTTCCTGCCGTTCTCGCACGTCTACGGCCTCATGATTCAGGGGATGTGTCTGCGCGGCGGACTGCTTCTCGCGCACGAGCCGGAGTTGACCGAGGAGGCGCTGTCCGCCGCGCTCCGGTCGTTCCGGCCGACGTTCCTCTTCGGTGTCCCCTACCTCTTCGAGAAGATCTACAAGAACTTCCTGCGCAAGGCCCAACAGGCGGGCCGGGGGCCGCTGTTCGAGCGCGCGGTGCGTACCGCCCAGGGCTACGCCCTCGCCGCCGAGCGGCAGCGGCTGGACACGGGCCCCGGCCCCGCCATGGACCTGAAGCTGCAACACGCCTTCTACGAGAAGACGGTGTACCGCAAGCTGCGCGCGGCCCTCGGCGGCCGGGTGCGCGGCGGCTGTTCCGGCGGCTCCCCCCTCAACCGCGACCTCACGCTCTTCTACGCCGGCATCGGCATCCTCGTCCACGACGGGTACGGCCTCACCGAGACCGCCGGGGGCATCACCGCCCAGCCGGTGGGCCGGGAGAAGTTCGGCACCGTGGGCCGTCCGGTGCCGGGCACGGAGATCCGGGTGGCGCGGGACGGGGAGATCCTGGTCAACGGGCCGTCGGTGTTCCAGGGGTACGTCAACGACGAGGCGGGCACCCGGGCCGCGCTCCAGGACGGCTGGCTGGCCACGGGGGACATCGGGCGGCTGGACAACGAGGGGTATCTGTCGATCACCGGCCGCAAGAAGGAGATCATCATCACGAGCGGGGGCAAGGGCGTCGCCCCGGCACCGCTGGAGGAGCAGCTGCGGACGCATCCGCTGATCCATCAGGCGGTGGTCGTGGGCGACAACCGGCCCTGCGTGGGTGCCCTGATCACGCTGGACCCGGAGTTCCTCGCGCACTGGCGGGGGTCGCTGTCCGCGCCGGGTGAGCTGCTGGGCCGGGAGGCGCGGGAGGAGAACGCGCTGCGGCAGGAGGTGGTGCGGGCGATCGCCGCGGCCAACAGCACGGTGTCGCGCTCGGAGTCGATCCGCGTCTACCGCATCCTGTCCGAGCCCTTCGACCTCGCCAACGGCATGCTCACCCCGTCGATGAAGCTGCGCCGGGACACCATCGTGCAGCGGTACGAGGCCGAGATCGAGGCGATGTACGCGACGTCCGCGAGGGCCGCCCGCCGCACCGCGTCGGAGGAGATCGCGAGCTGGGACGACTCGGACTCCGACGACGTGTTCCGCCGCATCCGGCACTGACGACGCGCAGCGGGTCCGTCCGGGCGAACGACGACTCGTTCCTCCTCCCCGAGGTCGAGGTGGACACGACGTTCGCGACCGGCTGCTGTGCCCGGGCGTGGGGCTTGGAACGTGCGGTCCGCGCTCCGGCGGCCGAAGGAGGAGCCGACGGCGCCGGTTCCCGCCTGACCACGGGTCGGGCCGTTGTTGACGAAACGGTCCTCCAAATGCGGAGATGCTCCAGGCAGAGGCGGGAGACCGCCCGCCCGCGAGCACTCCGCACCACCGTGAGACGAAGGCAGAGGACTAGGACCCATGGCACTGCAGATCAGCGCCACCAACCCGGAACACCCCGCGCTGCTGCTCGAACTGCCGTGGCACGTGCCGCTGGAGGAGTGGCCCGAACACCACCTCGTGCCGCTCCCCCGCGGTATCTCCCGCCACGTGGTGCGCTACGCCCGCGCCGGCGACGAGGTCGTCGCCGTCAAGGAACTCGCCGAGCGGCCCGCCCTGCGCGAGTACGAGCTGCTGCGCGACCTGGACCGGCTCGGCATCCCCGCCGTGGACGCCCTCGGTGTGGTCACCGGCCGCACCGACGACGCGGGCGAGCCCCTGGAGTCCGTGCTGATCACCCGGCACCTGGGCGGCTCGATGCCGTACCGCTCGATGTTCGAGACGACCATGCGCCCGGCCACCATGCACCGCCTGATGGACGCCCTCGCCGTCCTGCTGGTCCGGCTGCACCTCGCCGGGTTCGCGTGGGGCGACTGCTCGCTGTCCAACACGCTGTTCCGGCGGGACGCGGGCGCGTACGCCGCGTATCTGGTGGACGCCGAGACGGGCGACCTGCATCCACAGCTGAGCAGCGGGCAGCGCGAATACGACCTCGATCTCGCCCGAGTGAACATCAGCGGCGAACTGCTGGACCTGGAGGCGTCCGGGGCGCTGCACCCCTCGGTGGACCCGATCGAGTTCGGCAACGAGATCTGCTCCCGCTACCACAAACTGTGGGAGGAGCTGACGCGCAGGTCGGTGTACCCGGCCGGGAAGTACCACTACATCGAGCGCCGGATCCGCCGGCTCAACGAACTCGGTTTCGACGTCGCCGAGATGCAGATCGAGCACGCCGACAACGGCGACACGGTGACCTTCGTGCCCAAGGTCGTCGACGCGGGGCACCACCAGCGGCAGCTGCTGCGGCTGACCGGTCTGGACACCGAGGAGAACCAGGCCCGGCGGCTCCTGAACGACCTGGAGAGCTGGATGGCCACCCAGGACGACTACGCCCCGGGCGACCCCCTCGGCGCCCGCCCCGAGGTGCTGGCCCACCGCTGGGTGCGGGAGGTGTTCCGCCCGACCGTGCGGGCCGTCCCGCTCGAACTGCGCGGCTCGGTGGACGCGGCGGAGATCTACCACCAGCTCCTCGAACACCGCTGGTACCTGTCCGAGCGTGCCCAGCACGACATCGGCCTGGGCACGGCCGTGAAGGACTACATCGACAACGTCCTGCCGAAGACGCTGGCCCTGCTGCCGCCGTCGGTGGACGACGTCACCCCCATGTGACCCGCCGGGCCGGGGCCACCGGCCCGGGGCGTCACTTGTGCGGGACCACGGCCACCGGGCAGTGCGCGTGGTGCAGGACGCCGTGGGCCACCGAGCCGATACGGGCGCCGACGGCCGTACGGCGGGCGCGGCGCCCGACCACCATCAGCTGGGCCCGCTGCGCCACGGACAGCAGCACCTGCCCGGCGCTGCCCATCTCCACGTGCTGGGTGACCGGCACCTCGGGGAACCTCTCCCGCCACGGCTCCAGCGCGGCGGCCAGCGCCTTCTTCTCGTACGGTTCCAGCCCACCGGCCTCGTCGAGGAGCTTCAGCGAGCCCGGGCTGTACGCGTACAGCGGCGGCAGCGCCCACGCCCGGACCACGCGCAGGGACGCCCCTCGGGCCGCCGCCGTCTCGAACGCGAACCGCAGGACGTCGGCGCTGTCCTCCGGTGTGCCCTGCTGGCCCACGACGACCTCGCGCCCGGCCGCCTCGGCGGCGGGGCTGTCCTCGGCGCGGACGAGCACGACGGGGCGCGGCGACTCGACGATCACCTGCTGCCCGACGGAGCCCAGCAGGAAGCCGACCACCGCGCCGTGCCCGCGCGAGCCGAGCACCAGCGTCTCGGCGTGCTCGGCGGCCCCGACCAGCAGGTCGACGGGCGGGCCCTCGACCAGGTCCGTCGTCACCGCCAGCTGCGGGTGCCGCTCGGACACGCCCCGCGCCGCCTCCGCGAGCGCCTCCCGGGCCCACTGCTCCTGTCCGTCCCGGTCCACCGTGATCGCCTCGTGCGGCTCCCACCGCCACGCGTGCACCACCCGCAGCGCCAGGCCCCGGCGTACGGCCTCCCGGCCCGCCCACGCCAGCGCGGCGAGGCTCTCGGACGTACCGTCCACTGCGGCGGTGATCGGGCCCGTCGTCATCGGCCACCTCTCTGTGTCACATCACTGCTTGCGGGCCCAGTCTTCACTACCCTCGGCGCATGACCTTGGAGTGGGAGCAGATCGTGGTGGACTCGGCGGACCCCGTGGCCCTGGGGCGCTGGTGGGCCGCGGCGCTCGGGTGGGTGGTGGTCGACGACTCCCCCGAGGAGTACGAGATCCGTCCGGCCCCGGACCGCCTTCCCGGCCTTCTGTTCGGGCTCGCCCCGGACGCCAAGACCGTCAAGAACCGCCTGCACCTCGACTTCCGCCCCGTCGACCAGGAGGCGGAGGTCACCCGCCTCCTCGCCCTCGGGGCCCGGCACGCGGACGTCGGGCAGAGTGGTGACGAACCGTGGGTCGTGCTCGCGGACCCGGAGGGCAACGAGTTCTGCGTACTGGCGGCGCGCAAGAGCTGAGGCCTCCGCCAGGGCCCCGGGCCTGCGGCCCTCCGGAAACCGAGCGAACCCGGACGGTCGAACATACGATGGGCCCATTGGCTCGGGGTGGAGGCGTATGACTCAGGCTGTCGGTGCGACGCGGAACGTGATCCTCACCGTGGATGACGATCCGGGGGTGTCCCGCGCGGTGGCCCGGGACCTGCGGCGCAGGTACGGCGAGTCGTATCGGATCGTGCGGGCGGAGTCCGGGCAGGCGGCGCTGGAGGCCCTGCGGGAGCTGAAACTGCGCGGGGACCAGGTGGCGGTGATCCTGGCCGACTACCGGATGCCGCAGATGAACGGCATCGAGTTCCTGGAACAGGCTCTTGACGTCTATCCGGGGGCGCGGCGGGTCCTGCTCACCGCGTACGCCGACACCAGCGCGGCGATCGACGCGATCAACGTCATCGACCTCGACCACTATCTGCTGAAGCCGTGGGACCCGCCGGAGGAGAAGCTCTATCCGGTCCTGGACGACCTGCTGCAGGCCTGGCGGGCCGCCGACCGCGCCTGTGTGGGCACGACGAAGGTGGTCGGGCACCGGTGGTCGGCACGGTCGTCGGGCGTACGGGAGTTCCTGGCGCGCAACCAGGTGCCGTACCGCTGGTACTCGTCGGACGAGCCGGAGGGGCGGCGGCTGCTCGCGGCGGCCGGTGCGGACGGGGAACGGCTGCCGCTGGTCGTCACCCCGGACGGTACGCCGCTGGTCGCGCCGGAGGACCCGGAGCTGGCCGAGCGGGTGGGACTGGCGACGACGCCGGCCCAGGACTTCTACGACCTGGTCGTCATCGGCGGCGGACCGGCCGGGCTCGGCGCGGCCGTGTACGGGGCGTCGGAGGGGCTGCGGACGCTGCTCGTCGAGCGGTCGGCGACGGGCGGGCAGGCGGGCCAGAGTTCGCGGATCGAGAACTACCTCGGGTTCCCCGACGGGGTGTCGGGCGGCCAGCTCACCGGCCGGGCCCGCCGCCAGGCCGCCAAGTTCGGGGCGGAGATCCTGACCGCGCGCGAGGTGAGCGGCCTGGAGGTGAACGGGGCGGCGCGGACCATCCGCTTCTCCGACGGTTCGGCGGTCGCCGCGCACAGCGTGATCCTCGCGACCGGCGTGTCCTACCGGCAGCTCACCGCGCCGGGCTGCGCGGACCTCACCGGCTGCGGCGTGTTCTACGGCTCCGCGCTGACCGAGGCCTCCGGCTGCCAGGGGCACGACGTGTACATCGTGGGCGGCGCCAACTCGGCCGGGCAGGCCGCGATGTACCTGTCCCGCGGCGCCAAGTCGGTCACCCTCCTCGTACGCGGCGACTCGCTCACCGCGTCCATGTCGCACTATCTGATCCAGCAACTCGGCGAGGCGCCGAACATCTTCGTGCGCACCGGCACGGTCGTGGAGGCCGCGCACGGCACGAACCAGCTGGAGCAGCTGACGCTCAAGGACATGGCGAGCGGGCGCGAGGAACTGGTCGACGCGCAGTGGCTGTTCGTGTTCATCGGCGCCGAGCCGCACACCGACTGGCTGGAGGGGACCGTGCTCCGCGACGAGCGCGGGTTCATCGTGGCCGGACCCGACATGACCCCTGACGGGGGTCCGCCGCCGGGCTGGGAGCTGGACCGGCCGCCGTACCACCTGGAGACCAATGTGCCCGGTGTGTTCGTCGCCGGGGACGCGCGGTCGGAGTCCGCGAAGCGGGTCGCGTCCGCGGTGGGAGAGGGAGCGATGGCCGTGATGCTGGTGCACAGGTATCTGGAGCAGTCATGAGAACCGTACGGGCGTCGTCGTGACCGGGCAGCCGTCGGCGTGCGACCGGGCCGAGCTGGGCAGGCTGTTCCTGTTCGAGAAGCTGGACTCCGACCAACTGGACCGGCTGTGCCGTGAGGGCCGGGTGGAGCGGTTCGAACCCGGCCATGTCTACCGGGAAGGCGAGCCGGCCACCTGCTTCTTCGTGCTCCTCGAAGGCACGGTCGTGCTGTCGCGGCAGGTCGGCGACGACGACGTGGAGGTCAGCCGCAGCTCCCAGGTCGGGGTGTACGCGGGTGCCTTCCAGGCGTATCTCGGCGACCAGGCGGACCAGGCCCGCTACAAGGGTTCCATGCGGGTCACCGTCCCCTCGCGGTTCTTCATCCTGCCCGCGGCCTCTTTCGCCCGGATCATGCGCGACTGGTTCCCCATGGCCGTCCACCTGCTGGAAGGCCTGTTCTTCGGCAACCAGAACACCCAGCGCACGATCGGCCAGCGCGAACGTCTGCTGGCGCTCGGCTCGCTCTCCGCCGGCCTCACGCACGAGCTGAACAACCCCGCCGCGGCGGCCGTACGGGCCACCTCGGCGCTGCGGGAGCGGGTGGCCGGGATGCGGCACAAGCTCGGGGTCATCGCCGCCGGGCCCTACAAGCGGGCCCTGCTGGAGTCGCTGGTCGATCTTCAGGAGCGGACGGCGGAGCAGGTCGCCAAGGCGACCCCGCTCAGTCCGCTGGATGCCTCCGACCGGGAGGACGAGCTGACGGACTGGCTCGACGACCACGGCATCGCGGGCGGCTGGGAGCTCGCGCCGAACTTCGTACAGGCCGGACTCGACACCGACTGGCTGGACCAGGTCGCGGCCGCCGTGGACGAGCACACCCTCGAAGGGGCGGTCCGCTGGCTCAACTACACCGTCGAGACCGAGCTGTTGATGAACGAGATCGAGGACTCCACGACCCGGATCACCCAGCTCGTCGACGCGGCGAAGCAGTACTCGCAGCTCGACCGCGCGCCCTACCAGAACGCCGATGTCCACGAACTCCTCGACAGCACGCTGCTGATGCTGTCCGGGAAGATCGGCGAGCGGATCGAGGTGGTGAAGGAGTACGACCGCACGGTTCCGCGCATCCCCGCCTATCCGGGTGAGTTGAACCAGGTGTGGACGAACCTGATCGACAACGCGGTCGCCGCGATCAACGACACGGGCGGCGCGGGCACGCTGACGGTACGTACCGCGCTCGACCACCGTGACCAGGTGCTCGTCGAGTTCCGTGACACGGGCCCCGGCATCCCGGCGGACATCCGGGGCCGGATCTTCGACCCGTTCTTCACCACCAAGGCGTTCGGGCAGGGCACCGGGCTCGGCCT
Organism: Streptomyces sp. NPDC057474; assembly: GCF_042802555.1. Classification (NCBI taxonomy): domain Bacteria; kingdom Bacillati; phylum Actinomycetota; class Actinomycetes; order Kitasatosporales; family Streptomycetaceae; genus Streptomyces; species Streptomyces sp. NPDC057474. The sequence continues at coordinate 65,170 of NZ_JBHVDX010000015.1, forward strand.
CGACATCTCCTGGCGCATCGTCGTCAACAAGCACCACGGCCACATCGAGGTCCGGTCCCGGCCCGGCGACACCCGCTTCCAGGTCTTCCTGCCCCTGACCGCGCCCGCGGCCGACCTGGACCTCACGCTCGCCGACGCCCCCGACGACGGCCTGAACCACGAACCCCACGCGCCCCAGGAGACGTCATGACCCTGCCCGCCGGAATCGACCCCGCCGTCCCGCCGAGCGGCGACGGATGCGTGGAGTGCGACGCGGACGGCGGCTGGTGGTTCCACCTCCGGCGCTGCGCCCAGTGCGGCCACATCGGCTGCTGCGACTCCTCCCCGGCGCAGCACGCCACGACCCACGCGGGAGCCACCGGGCACCCCTTCGTGCAGAGTTACGAGCCCGGCGAGTCCTGGTTCTGGAACTACGAGACCTCCGAGATGTACGAGTCCGGTCCCGACCTCGCCCAGCCACTCAACCACCCTGCCGACCAGGCGACGCCAGGGCCTGCGGGCCGCGTACCGGCGAACTGGACCGAGCTCCTGCGGTGACCCCGGGGGCGCTGCCCCCGGGGATGGGACGGGTAGGGGCGGCGGGGGCGGCGGGGGCGGCGGGGGCGGAAATACTCTGCTTGACGTCAGGGCTCCGGTCGATCAAGGTCAGAAGGACAGGGGCGCCCGGAGCAGCCGATCGTCGCCGGAACATCGTGAACGGGGTGGACGTGTTGATCGGGATCTCCGATATCCGGGACGCGGCCGAGCGGATCGCAGAGCATGTCGTGCGGACGCCGACGGTGCCGAGCCCGGGGCTGTCCGCGCTCCTCGGTGTCCCGGTCACCACGAAGCTGGAGCTGTTGCAGCGGACCGGCTCCTTCAAGGTGCGCGGCGCGACGGCGAAGCTGCTGGCGCTGACGGACGCCGAGCGGGCGGCCGGGGTATTGGCGGTCAGTGGCGGTAACCATGGGATCGCGCTGGCGCACATGGCGGCCGCGCTGCACATCAAGGCGACCGTGGTGATGTCCCGGTCCGCGCCCAAGCGGGCCGTCGACCTCGTCGAGGCGGCCGGGGCCTCGCTGCGGCTCACCGACGGGATGGCGGAGGCGTTCGCGCTGACCGGGCAGCTGCGGTCGGAGGGGCTCACTCTCGTCCACCCGTTCGACGACCCGTTGGTGATCGCCGGTCAGGGCACCGTCGGCCTGGAGTTCGCCGAGGCCATCGAGGGGACGGAGGAGGCCGGTGCGCTCACCGACGTGCTCGTCAGCATCGGTGGTGGCGGCCTCATCGCCGGCGTCGCGGCAGCCTTCGAGGCCCTCCGCCCGGATGTCCGCGTCTGGGGCGTGGAGACCGTCGGTGCCACGGCCATGACGGAGGCGGTGGCGGCGGGCGGCCCCGTGACGGTCCCCCTCTCCTCCGTCGTCACCACGCTCAGCGCACCCGCCGCCTCCCAGCTCACCTACGACCATGTGGCCGCCCTGGTCGAGGATGTCCTCGTGGTCTCCGACGCCGAGGCGGTGCAAGGCGTCCTCGACTTCGCCGAGCACGCCAAGGTGTGGACGGAGCCCGCCGCCGGGTGCCTGCTGCCCGCGGCCCGGCAGGTGCTCGAACGCGTCGGCGACGGCGCCCGGCTGGGCCTCGTGGTCTGCGGCGGCAACGCGACCACGGCCGACATCACGGACTGGGCGCGGCAATTCGGGCTGCGGTGACTCCGGCCCCCGCAGCCGCCCCAGCCACCCGGAGTCCTCAACCGCCCTGCCCTGCACGTCACTTGGAGTCACTCACACGGCACCCGGCATAATGCTCGAATGACCGCCCCCACCTCCCCCTCGGGCTCGTCCTCGGCCGAGCGCACCCCCGTCGTCATCGTCGGCGCCGGACCCGCCGGGCTGACCGTCGGAAACATCCTGCGGGCCGCCTCCGTGGACTGTGTGGTGCTGGAGACCGAGAGCCGGGACTTCATCGAGCAGCGGCCTCGGGCCGGGTTCCTGGAGGAGTGGGCGGTACGTGCGCTGGAGCGGCGCGGGTTGGCGGACCGGCTCGTGGAACGGGCGTCGGTACACACGGAGTTCGAGTTCCGCTTCGCCGGTGAGCGACAGCGGTTCCCGTACACGGAGATCACCGGGCACCACCACTACGTGTATCCGCAGCCGCTGCTCGTGACGGATCTGGTCAGGGAGTACGCGGATGTCCGGGGCGGCGACATCCGCTTCGGCGTACGCGATGTCGAGCTGCACGACATCGACAGCGCGCAGCCGTCCGTGTCCTACGTGGTTCCGGCGACCGGCGAACGACGGGTCCTCCATTGCGAGTTCGTCGCCGGCTGCGACGGCGCGCGCGGTGTCACTCGGACCGCGTTGCCGACGGAGCACACCACGATCGCGCGGCACGACCACGGGGTCGGTTGGCTGGCACTGCTCGCCGAGGCGCCGCCGTCGTCCGACTGCGTCATCCTCGGTGTGCATCCCCGTGGCTTCGCCGGGCACATGGCGCGCGGCCCCGAGGTCACCCGCTACTACCTGCAGGTCCCGGCCGGCGACGACCCGGCGAACTGGCCGGACGAGCGGGTCTGGTCCGAACTGCACACCCGCCTGGCCGTGCCCGGCACCCGGCCGCTCACGGAGGGCCCGCTGGTCGAGAAGCGGGTGCTCGACATGCACAACTACGTCACCGAGCCGATGACGTACGGCCGCCTCCACCTCGCGGGCGACTCGGCCCACGTCGTCGCGCCGATCGCCGCGAAGGGCATGAACCTCGCGCTGCACGACTCCCTGCTCCTCGCGGACGCCCTGATCGCATACCTGGGCAAGGGTGACGACAGCGGGCTGCGCGGCTACTCGGAGGCCTGTCTGCGCCGGGCCTGGCACTACCAGGAGTTCTCGCAGTGGCTCGCGGAGCTGCTGCACGGGCCGTCGTCCGGCGACGCGTTCCGGGCGGGCGCCGCGACCGCCCGGCTCCGCCGTATCCTCGCCTCCCCCGCCGCCGCGTCCACCTTCGCGGAGCTGTTCATCGGCAAGGACACCGATCACTGAGCACTGAAGAGCCCCTCTGCTCGGGCCCTGAACCGACGGCAGCCGGCCAGGGCCAGGGGGCACAGGGCCAGGGGGCACAGGACCAGGGGGCACAGGACCCGGCGCCTGGTCAGGCCCAGCGCCCTCAGTGGTGGACGTCGCAGCACCCGTCCTGTCGCATCAGCCGGCCGATCTCCAGCCAGTCGTCCTCGCTCTCGGCGGCCTTCACGCGCCGGGCGGTGGGCTGGTACGCGGCCACCAACTCCTCGGTGGTGTAGGGGGTTCCGCCCCGCAGGACCGACACCGTGCGGATGAGGTCGGCGAAGTCCGTGAAGGGGTCACCGTCGACGACGGTCAGGTCCGCGAGCTTGCCCGTCTCGACCGTGCCGAGGTCGTCATCGAGGCCGAAGAGCCGGGCCGGGAGGGCGGTCGCGGTGCGCAGGGTCTCGGCGGGGGTGAGGCCGCCGTCGTGCAGGGCGCGCAGGGCGACGTGGAGGTAGAGACCGACGGGGCCCAGCGGCTGGTCGGTGCCGAGGGCGATGATGCCGCCGGCCGCGAGGATCCGCCGGTAGATGTCGGTCTCCGTGCGCAGCGCGGCGAGTTGCGCGGGCGTCGGCGGAATCCCCGCTTGCTGCTGTACGAGGGCGGCGTCCCACGGCGGCATCACGACCGTGACCCGGGGGTCGTCGGCCAGGGACGGATCCGCGCCCATGAGGGGCGCCGCCGTGAAGGGGGTGGCGATGAGGGAGAAGTCCACGCCATGCTCGGTGTAGATCTCCACCACGTCCTCGTAGGCCCGCCCGCTCGCGGTGATGGCGTGGCCGAACTCGGCGCGTTGAGTGGCCTGCAGATGGGTCGTCAGGTCCTGGCCGAGCTGCACGCCCGGGGAGAGCAGGTGACCGCCCGTGCGGACGCCGAGGCGTTCGTGGGCGAAGTCCGCGGCCTCGCTCATCACCCAACCGGGCGCCCTCACATAGGTCTTGACGAAGTCCCAGTCGAGCGCCGCGCCGCGCTCCAGTGAACGGTGGAGTCCCGCCTTCGTCCGGTGGGCGCGTCCCATGCTGTACGCGACACGCGCGCCGTCGAGGAGTTCGCCGGTGGTGAGCAGCCTGGGTCCGGCCAGCCGGCCGGCGGTCACCTCCTCGCGGATGCGGACCTGTTCGTAGGCGAAGCCGCCCAGGGAGACGGCGGTGGTGATGCCGTACGTGAGCTGTCCGGTGGCCTGGCGGCCGCCGTAGGTGCTCTGCCAGGGGTGGGTGTGGGTGTCCCACAGGCCCGGGAGCACGGTGTGCGTGGAGGCGTCGACTCGGCGGAGGGTGGCCCGGCGGTTGCCCCGGTGGGGTTCGACGGCCGTGATGCGGCCGCCGCGTACGACGATGTCGACGTCGTCGCGGACCGTCTCGCCGGTGCCGTCCCACAGGCGTCCGGCGTGGACGACGGTGTCGGCGGGCGTGGGCCGGGTGCGGTCGAGCAGCACGCGGACGGTCCGGGCGTGGTCGCCGGAGACGTCGACGAGGCGGAGGCGGGTGCCCGACTGGTAGAGCAGGGTCCTGGAGTCGCCGGACCAGGTGGGGTGGTCGGCGGGTTCGGTGGTGAGGGTGCGGAGTTCGCCACGCGGGGTGCCGTCGGGGGCCACGGGCAGCAGGCAGAGCGCGGACTCGACGATCACGGCCATCCAGCGGCCGTCGGGCGACCAGACGGGCCCGGAGTCGTACCGGTCGGCGATCGAGGTGTGGGGCGCGACCGCGTGCAGCCGGTCGGCGCCGGTCGTGGCGTCGACGATCCGGATCAGGTTGTAGCCCTCGCGGAAACGGGCACCGAGACGGTTGCGATCGCACAGCGCGAGGTACCGCCCGTCGGGCGACCAGCTCGGCCTGCCGGGGATCCCGCCCCCGCCGAGCGGCGCCACGAGGACGCGCTCCTCGCCGCTCGCGAGGTCCCGTACGACGAGCCGTCCGGACATGTCGAGGCTCGCGAGCCGCCGCCCGTCGGGCGAGAGCGCGGGCATGACCCGGCCGCCGGTCGCGAGCGCGGTCTCCTCGCCGGTGGCCAGATCATGCCGGTACACGCCGAGGAGGCCGTCACGGTCGTCGGCGTAGACGAGCGACCTTCCGTCGTGTGCCCAGGCGGGCGCGAGGAGCCAGCGGGTGGGCGGCGACTTCCGCAGCCTCTTCGGTGGGCGGCCGCCCGCAGTTCCGGCCAGCCAGAGTGAGTTGAGGGCGGCGAAGGCGATGCTCCGGCCGTCGGGGGAGAGCGCGGGCAGGTGGATGCCCCGCGCGGGCCGCACGCGCGCCTGCCCGAGGTCGTACTCCTTGAGCCGGTAGCGCGGTCGGTCCACGGAGAGCACTCCCTCGAAGGGAATCGCTTCCGGCTGCGCGGGTTCCTCGGGGCGTACGAGGGTGAAGCGGCCGTTCAGCGTGAGCAGCAGCTCTCCTGCCGCCGTCCAGCGGGGCGGCACGGGCGCGATGTCGCCGTCGACCGGGACGGGCTGTCCGGCGACGACCAGGGTGCAGGAGCCGTTGGGGGAGGCGGTGGTGCGCAGGTACGCGAGGCGGCCGTCGGGGGCGAGGGCGGGGGTCATGACCTGGGCGGCCGCGGTCTCGGTGTGCTCGACGGCCACCTGGCCCGTGCCGCCGGCGGCCACGGCGGCGACGGTGCGGGACTCCACGGACGGGGTGGTGCCCGAGGTGACGACCTTGGCGCGTACGAACAGCAGCCGCGTGCCGTCCGGTGACCAGGTGGGGTCGAAGTCCTCCCACTGGCCGTCCTGGAGGGGGCCGTCCTGGCCGGGGAGGCCGGTGACGCGGGTGATGTCGCCGGTGCCGAGGTCCAGGACGTGGATGCGGTAGGGGCATCCGTTGACGGGGCTGCCGGGGTCGCCGCCGCGTTCGGAGCCGAAGGCCAGCCGGGTGCCGTCGGGCGACCAGGCTGGTGCCCGGTCGTCCCAGGGGCCGTCGGTGCGCTGCTTCAGCTCGGAGCCGTCGGGGCGCATGGTCCAGATGTGGAAGCCGCCACCCTGGTAGGCGCAGAACGCGATGAGGTCGCCGTCCGGGGAGTACGTGGGCCGGTTGGGTTCGAGGCCCGCCGGGGTGAGGGGGACCGCCTGGCCGCCGCCGCGCGGCAGGGACCACAGGCCGCTCTGGATCTCGGCGATCAGTGTGTCGCCGGCGGGTGCGAGGGTCGCCGAGCCGTTGGTGGCCCGGGTGAAGGTGAGGGCGAGCCCGGTGCCGGGGGTGCGGGTCCGGGCGACGGCGGGTGCGGCTGTGCCGACGGTGACGGCGGTGCCGAGGACCGCGGCGGCCCCCGTGGCCCCGGTGGCGGCGAGGAGTTGACGGCGGCTCAGGGGCGGGATGCGGCGACTCTGATCACGGTCCATGACACCGCACGCTTGCGCACCACACGGCCCACGGGCAACACCGCCATTCACGCCATCGGGGGATGTCACCCGCCGGTGTGACGGCGGTCGGTATCACTCGCCGGTGTGACGGGACCCGGAGTCAACCCGGCGTGACGGAGCCCAGTGTCACTCCCCCGCGTGACGGCGGCGGATCCACGCCGGGAGCACCAACCAGCACAGCAGGTACCAGAGGAGTACGCATCCCACCAGCCACGGCACGAACTCGTCGTCGGTGGCCACGCGCAGGATCAGCAGCAGCGCCGCCGTCATCGTCGCGAGGAGCAGGATCAGGCCGACGACGGTCAGCCGGCCCGCCCACTGCACGGCGGCCGGTTTGATGCGCCTCCCGGCGACGATCCGATGGAAGGAGACGGGCCCGATGAGGGCCCCGGTGGCGGCGGCGCCGAGGATGACGGTCACGATGTAGATGTTCTTCTCGGTCTGCGGCAGTTCCGCGTAGCGCGGGGTGAACACGACGGTCAGCAGGAAGCCGAACAGGATCTGCACCCCGGTCTGGGCGACCCGCACCTCCTGGATGAGTTCGGCCCAACGGCGGTCGGCGCGCTCGTCCTCCGTCTCGTCGCGGCCTCGGTCCTGGCTGCCGTGCACCTCGGTCACGCGTCCTCCCGGTCGGGTCGATGTCCCTTTCCCTGGATGGCGCCGTGACCCCGATGCCCAAGCACGCACCGCCGTCCCTTCACTCACACGAGTGAATCCAGTTGACGGATCGGTCACTTGTGCCAATCTCCGGCCTAGCGTGACTGCGGTGACCGACTCATCAGAAACGTCCCGCCGGGGTTTCCTCCTCGGCGCCGCCGCGCTCGCCCTCACCCCGCAGTTCGTCCGCCAGGACCCGGCCGCCGCCGCGGCCGAACTGCCCGGCTTCCCGGCGGATGTCGAGCTGTACAGGTCGGCGTACCGCAACTGGGGCGGGGAGATCACCGCGTCCGGGCTGTGGGCGTGCGCGCCCGCCGACGCGGACCAGGTGGTTTCGGTGGTCAACTGGGCCCGACGGCAGGGCTGGACGGTCCGGCCGCGCGGCCTGTCCCACGGCTGGTCACCCCTGACCATCACCTCCGGCACCGACTCCGGCGCCCCGGTGATGCTCGTCGACACGACCACGCACCTCACCGGCATGACGCTGGAGTCCACCGCCCCCGCCGCCGCCGTCCGCGTGGGCTCCGGCGCCTCGCTGGAAGGGCTGCTGACCTTCCTGGAGGGCCACGGCCTCGGGGTGGCGGCCTGCCCGGCGCCGGGTGACCTCTCGATCGGCGGCGCCCTCGCCGTCGACGCGCACGGCACGGCCGTACCGGCGGACGGGGAGACGCGGCTGCCCGGTCACACGTACGGCTCGCTCAGCAATCTCGTGCTGTCGCTGACGGCGGTGGTGTGGGACGCCGACAGCGACGCGTACGTGCTGCGGACGTATCCGCGGGACGACGCGGACGGTGCCGCGCTGCTCACCCATGTCGGGCGCGCGCTGGTCACCGAGGTCGTGCTGCGGGTGGGGGCGAACACCAGTCTGCGGTGCCTGAGCCGGACCGACATCCCCGCCGCGGAGCTGTTCGCCGCGCCCGGCGGCGACGGGCGTACCTTCGCGAGCTTCCTGGACGAGGCGGGGCGGCTGGAGGCGATCTGGTTCGCGTTCACCGAGTTCCCCTGGCTCAAGGTGTGGAGCGTCCGGCCGACCCGCCCGCTGACCTCCCGGCGCGTGACCTCGCCGTACAACTACCCCTTCTCCGACAACGTGCCGACCGTCGTCGCCGACCTCGTCGGGCGGATGGCGTCCGACGCCGCCTGGTATCTGGCCCCGGTACTGGGCAATGCGCAGCTGACCACGGCGTCACTGGGGCTGACGACCACGCTGTCGGCGGACATCTGGGGGCCGTCGAAGAACACGCTGCTGTACCTGAAACCGACGACGCTGCGGGTGACGGCGAACGGGTACGCAGTGCTCACCTCGCGGGACCAGGTGCAGCGCGTGGTCTCCGAGTTCGCCGCGTTCTACCGCGAGCGGCTCACCGCGTACGCCGCGCAGGGGCGGTTCCCCGTCAACGGCTCCGTCGAGATCCGCGTGACCGGCCTCGACGACCCGGCGGACGTAGGAGTGGCCGGGGCGCGTGCCCCGCTGCTGTCGGCGCTGCGGCCGCGCGCCGACCGGCCCGAGTGGGACACGGCCGTGTGGCTGGACGTGCTGACACTGCCGGGGACGCCGGACGCCGAGTCGTTCTTCCGGGAGCTGGAGCGGTTCCTGCTCACTACGTACGACGGCGGCCATGCCCTCACCCGGGTCGAGTGGTCCAAGGGGTGGGGTTACACGGACGAGGCCGCCTGGAGCGACGAAGAGGTGATCGGCACCGTCGTACCGGAGTCCTTCGACGACGGTGCAGGGCCGGGCTGGGACGGCGCGGTGGAGATCCTGGACCGGCTCGATCCGCACCGGGTGTACGGCAACGCCTTCCTCGACCAACTGTTCCCGTAAGCGAATCCGGCGCCCGGGTTCCGTCGGGACCTCGCTCCCGGCCGGAGGCACCTCGTCCTCCGGCCGGGACGGCCTCACACCTTGCGCCAGCGCGCCATGGCGAAGGAGAACAGCCCGAACAGCACCAGCCCGACCGCGACGCAGGCGAGGAGCGCCGGGCCGGGCGGGGCGTCGGCGAAGGAGCGGAGGGTGTCGTCGAGGCCCTTGGCCCTGTCCGGTTCGTACTCGATCGCGGCACGGACGGCGAAGACGCCCGCCGTGGCGAACACCAGGCCGCGCGCGACCCCGCCGACCACACCGGTCACGTCGACGGCTCGACGGGTCCGCCGGGACATCTCACCGAGCCGGAGGTGTTTGTGGTAGGAGCGCATCAGGGCTCGTGCGCCGATCCACACGCCCGCGGCGATCACGCCGACGCCCGCCGCGCCCACGAGCCACTGGCCGGCGGGGAGTTCCAGGGCCCGGGCCGTCACGTCCCGGGACTGCTCGTCGCTGGAACCGCCGCCGCTCCCGCCGCCGCCCTCGCCCGCCGCGAAGGTCAGCACCGAGGAGGCGACGAAGGCGTAGAAGACGAAGCGCGCGGCGGACGCGATCCTCTTGGTCCACTTGCGGCCGTCCGGGCCCGCCGCGCCGAACACGGCCTCCGACAGCCGCCACAGCGCCATGCCCACGAGGCCGACGCCCAGGGCCCACAGCATCACGGAGCCCAGCGGCTTCTCGGCGATCTCCTCGAGCGCGCCCTGACGGTCCGCCTGCTCCGAACTCCCGCCGAAGGCGATCTGTAGGGCCAGCGCCCCGACCAGCAGATAGATGACGCCGCGTGCGGTCAGCCCGGCCCGGGCCGCGCCCTCCGTCACCGAACCCCGCGCGGCATGCCCGCGCCCCACCCCCAGAGTCGTCATCAGTTGCGCCCCTCCCGCCCCTCGACCCGCAGCTGGAGCTGAACCTCCTGGTCACCGGCGTCCACGCCGACCTGGCGCACGGTGTACGCCTCCTCCAGGGCCTCCCGTAGCAGCCGTACGGCGGGTGGGCTGCCCTGGACCTCGACCGTGACGGGCGCGGACGGCGGCTCGGGGTGTTCCCCGGCCCCGGTGGGGACCGCGGCGGTGTCGTACATGCCGGTCCACATCGTGGGCCGGTCGGTGCCGGTCTCGTGCGGCGGGTCGTCGGGGCGCCGGTCCGACTCGAAATGGGCGCGCAGACAGGCGAAGACGCGTTCGGCGTCCTGGGCCGAGCAGTCGCAGAGCACGACCTCGACCTGGGACACGGGCAGACTGGGCAGGGTCACGAGCCTTCTCCCTCGTGTGGGCGACAGGGTGCGGGTACCCCGGGTACCCCCATGGTGTGCCCGAAACGGGGTTCTCGCAGGTCGCGCGAGAGGGCGCCCCGCCGACGGCGCGGCCGGCCCGGCCCCCGCCCCGCCGCCCGGCCCCCGCCCCGCCGTCCGGGGGCGTGGCCCGATCCGCCCGGGGGCGCACGGGCCGTGGGCTATGTTGAGTGCTCGTGGGAGACGAAGGAGGCGCGCGGGTGCCATCGCCGCAGCAGGCACGTGCGCAGGCATCAGCGATCACGTCCGGGCGGACCGCTGCGGACACCGAGCAGTCGCCCACGTCCCGGCTCAGGGAGCTGTTCGACGGCCCCCGGCTCTCCCCCGGGCAGCGGCGGATCGCCCAGTACCTGATCGAGCACATCACCGAGGCCGCGTTCCTGTCGATCACGGATCTCGCGGAGCGGGTCGGTGTGAGCCAGCCGTCGGTGACCCGGTTCGCCGCGGCCGTCGGCTTCAGCGGCTACCCCGCGCTGCGCGAGCGGCTCCAGGCCATCGCGCTCGCCACCCTCGGCAGCGCCCCGGGCACCTCCGCGGCGGACCGCAGCAACGAACTGCAGGCCGCCGTGGACGCCGAGATCGAGAACCTGGAGAACCTGCGGCGCGACTTCGCCGACCCCGACCAGGTGATCGCGGTCGGCCGCGCCCTGTCCCACTCGGCCCCGCTGACCGTCCTGGGCCTGAGGATCTCCGGCGCGCTCGCCGAGTACTTCGCGTACGCCGCCCGCCGTATCCACCCCGACGTCCGGCTGGTGACCAAGGGCGGCACGGTCGCCTACGACACCCTGCTGCAGTCCCGGGAGGCGGGCGGCACCTGGGTGCTGGCGTTCTCCATGCCCCGGCACGCGCAGGAGACGCTGACCGCACTGCGTGTCGCCCACAGTGCCGGACTGAGGGTGGCCCTGGTCACCGACCTGGCGCTCGGGCCGCTCGCGGACGAGGCCGACGCCGTCTTCGCCACCGGCACCGGCTCACGCCTGGTCTTCGACTCGTACGCCGCCCCCGTGATGATGTCCTCCGCCCTGCTCCAGGCCATGACCGACGCGGACCCCGAGCGTACCCAGGCCCGGCTCGAGGCGTACGAGCAGGTCTCCGAGCAGCATCAGTTCTTCCTCAGGGACTGATCCCGTTCTCCCCACATGGCAGGACAGCAGGGGATTCTTCACAACTTTCCCGGCATGAATTTTTCCATGTTCTTGCAAACTCATCGGTATATATAAATACTTCTCGCGGATCGTGACCCGGGGGGACTCCGGGTCACGTCGTCCACCCGGGTCCGTCCGCTCCTACCCGCCACGGCGCCCCGGGTGAGGCGGCCCCGGCCATCCCCTATGCCGGGGCCGCCCAGACTCCACACCCCGCTGCACCCAATGGCGTCGATGCAAGACCGGAGCGTTGAACATGGCCCTCACCTCCTCGCCCATCCGCACGGACTGGCCGTGTCAGGTCAAGACACCCGGCAGTTACGACTGGGAGAGGTCCGCGGCCAAGTGGCTGCGCGAGCTGGTGCCGGCCCGTTACGGCACCTACCCGGCCATGATGCGTCACCCCGTGCTGCTCGCCCGCCACGCCCAGATCCAGGTCCAGCACGAGATACGGGTCGCCCGCACCGCCCTGCAGACCGCCCGCTCCGAACTGCCCAGCCTCGGTATGTCCGAGTCGGTCATCGAGCACACCATCAAGATGTACGCCGCCGAGGTCATGCAGCTGAACCACATGGCCCGCTCCATCCGGGCCGTCAGCCAGGCCCTCGTCGACCACAACCTGGCCCGCGCCCCGCACTGACCCGTCCCCGCTCCCCGCGCGCCGCGGTACACAGCGCCTTGGGAGGGAAGACGATGGGCAGGGCACAAGCCGGGCGCACCGCCCGGCTCGACTGAGGGGCGGGACCGATGGATTCCTGGACATGGGGTGTGATCGTCGCGATCGCGCTGATCGCGGCCGCCGTCCTCGGAGTGGCCGTCTGGCTGCTCCTGCGACTCGTACGCACCCGGCGCGAACTGAGCCGGGCGGGACTCCCCACCGGCCCCAAGTGGGTCTTCTGGGGCGCCGTCCTCTATCTCGTCCTCCCGACCGACCTCGTACCGGACCCGGTCTACCTGGACGACATCGGCGTCCTCCTCCTGGCGCTGAAAACGATGCGCTCCGGCCGCCAGGACGCCCTGGCCACCGAGCGGCAGGAGGGCACGGGAACCGCCCTGCGGGGATGACACGTTGTCGGGCTGACGGTCACTGCGACGGACGGCACCGATGAACGAGCTGGTACCAGGGGGCAACGTCCCCCTGCCGAGCGGCACCCTGACGATCAGGGTGCCCGGACCCTTCGACGTCTCCGCCCTCATCACCGACGACACCGGCAGAGTCCGCGGCGACACCGACTTCGTCTTCTACAACCAGCCGACGGCCCCGGGCGCCCGCCTGACCGGCGAGACCCTGACGGTCGACCCGCCCGCCCTGCGCCCCGGCGCGATACGCCTCACCGTCGCGATCAGCCCGGCCGACCCGGACACGCCGTTGGGCCACCTGCCCGGACCGACGTTGCTCGTCACAGGGCCCGACGGCCGGGCCATCGCCCGCTTCACACCGCCGAGGCCCCAGCGGGAGACCGTACTGCTACTGGCGGAGCTCTACCGCAAGGGCCCCGGCTGGAAGCTGCGGGCACTGGGCCAGGGCTACGCGGACGGACTGGCGGGAGTCGCGAGGGACTTCGGCGTGGACGTGATCGAGGACGCGCCCACTTCGGCATCCGGGCCCACATCAGCGCCCCGTCAGGGGCGCGGGGCTGTGACATATGCGGCTCCGCCGCGTGGGCGCGACCAGCCCCCACCGGCCCGCGCCACACAAGCAACCCCACCGGCCCCCGACTCGAACAGCTTCCTCGGACTGGTCAACTCCACCCGCACCGCCGCAGGTTCCCCACCCGTAACCCTCAACGCCCAACTGTCGGCCGCGGCCCAGGCCCACGCCACCGCGATGGCCGCACAGGGCCGACTCGCCTCGGAAGGCAAGGACGGCGTCTCCGTCTACCAACGCGTCACCACCGGCGGCTACGCCTACCTCACCATCGGCGAACACCTGGTCTCCGGCCCCCGCACCCCCGCCGAGTTCGTGGACCACTGCCGCTCCGACCGACAAGCCAGGCAGACCCTCTGCGAACCCACCTGCAACGAGGCAGGGCTGGGCCACGCGACCGACCCCCGCTCGGGAACCGTGTTCTGGACAGCCCTCTGGGCCCAGCCCTTCTCCCCCGCGGGCCTGCGCCGGACCGCCGCCGAAGTCATCACCCTCACCAACGCCGAGCGTGCCGGCGCCGGCCTTCCCCCGCTCTCCCCCGACCCCCTCCTCACCAACGCCGCCCAGGCGCACAGCACCGACATGGTGGCCCGGGCCTTCTACGCGCACACCTCCCCCGACGGCGGCGAACCCTGGCACCGCGCGGCGGCGGCCGGCTCCACCCGCCGGTCCATCGGCGAGAACATCGCGTGCGGCCAGCGATCCGCCGCGGAGGTCGTGCTCGGCTGGATGAACAGCCCCGGGCACCGCGCGAACATCCTCAAACCCGGCTTCACCCATATAGGTATCGGCTTCGCCGGCGGCGGCGCGGCCGGCACGTACTGGACCCAGCTGTTCGGCGGCTGAAACCGATCCACCGGAACTGTCCCTCTTTCGAGTCGCCCAACTCGCCCCCGCACCAGGCTACTTGACTCTCCGTGATCGCTCGACTCCAATGCAACCTGTCGATGACAGCAGGCAACGGGAGACGAATCAGATGGTTTCGAGAACGGTGGGCACGGGTGTGGCGACGCTGGGCGCGGTCGTCCTGTCCCTCCTGACGGTCCCCGCCCACGCGGCCCCGGTCGCGGGGCCCGATACGACCGCGCTACGAAAAGTGCTGCGCACGGCGCTGTCGCAGGGGGCGCCGGGCGCGTTCGCGAGGATCGACGACAACGGCAAGGTGCACCATCTGGCGGAGGGTGTCGCCGACCGGTCCACCAAACGTGCCATCGGCACCGGGGACCGCATCCGCGTCGGCAGCGTCACCAAGACGTTCACGGCGGTGGTCCTGCTGCAGCTGGTCGACGAGGGCAAGATCAAGCTCGACTCCTCCGTCAACACGTATCTGCCGGGGCTGCTGCCCGACAAGCGCATCACCGTACGTCATGTGCTCAGCCACCGCAGCGGGCTGTACGACTACGCCAACACCCTCTTCTCCCCCAGCGTGTCGGGCTTCGAGAAGGTGCGCAACAAGGTCTTCACCTACCGCCGGCTGATGGACCTGTCGCTCGCCAAGCCGCTCACCGACAAGCCGGGCGCGGTCTACTCGTACTCGAACGCCAACTTCGTGGTCGCGGGCATGCTCATCGAGAAGATCACCAAGAAGTCGGTGGCGACCGCGTACCAGAACCGGATCATCAAGCCGCTGAAGCTCGCCGACACGTTCTACGTCCACCCGAAGAACACGATCCCCGGCAGGTACTCCCGCGGCTATATGACCGTCGACTCCACCGGGAAGAAGATCGACTCGACGCAACAGACGGTGTCGTGGGCGCAGAGCGCGGGGGCCCTGGTGTCCAGCGCCAAGGACCTGAACAAGTTCCTGTCCGCGCTGGTGCAGGGGAAGCTCACCTCGGCCGCCCAGCTGAAGCAGATGCTGAAGTGGACACCGGTGAACAGCACCCAGGCGTACGGGCTGGGGCTGCGCCGGCGTGATCTGTCGTGCGGGGCCTCGGTGTACGGGCACACGGGGACCGTACAGGGCTACTACACCTGGGCGTTCACCTCGAAGACCGGCAAGCGCAGTGTGACGTCGTTCGCCAACACGTCCAACAACGGCACGGTCTACGCGACCGTGAACCGCACGCTGGAGTCCACGTTCTGCGGCTGAGGGCCTGACGGCCGACGGCCGACGGCCGGACCCCGCACCCGCGTCTCAGCCCGTCCGCCTCCGGTGGTGGCCCGGACGCCGGTGCGGGGGCTGCTCCGGCGCCGGGCCGAGTGGCTTCGGTGCCGGGATGTCCAGTCGCCGGGGTTTGTCGCCGTCGAGGGTGACCGACTCGCCGTAGTGGCGGATCGTCAGGGAGTCGCCGGAGAGCAGTTCGTAGGTGGCGTGGCGGGGCCTGATCTCCACGCGCAGGCATGCGTCGAGCAGCCCGGCGTTGAAGGCGAGCCTGCTCAGGCGCTCGGGGAGACGGGGTGCGAAGCCGACGGTCGTGCCGTGGTGGCGCATCCCGCCGAAGCCCGCGACCAGCGCCGTCCAGGTGCCGGCGAGGGAGGCGATGTGGAGGCCGTCGCGGGTGTTGTCCTCCAGGTCCGCCAGATCCATCATCGCCGTCTCGGTCAGATAGTCGTAGGCCAGCTGGAGGTGGCCGACCTGGGCGGCGATGACGGCCTGGCAGCAGGCGGACAGGGAGGAGTCTCGGACGGTGAGGGGCTCGTAGTAGGCGAAGTCGCGGGCCACCTGCTCGTCGTCGAAGAGGTCGCCGCACTTGTACATCGCGAGGACCAGGTCCGCCTGCTTGACGACCTGTTTGCGGTAGAGGTCGAAGTAGGGGAAGTGCAGCATCAGCGGGTACTGGTCGGGCCCGGTGTTCTCGAAGTCCCAGCGCTGGTGGCGGGTGAACCCGGCGTGTTGTTCGTGGACGCCCAGTTCGTGGTCGTAGGGGACGTACATGGCCTGGGCGGCGTCGCGCCAGGCGGCGCTCTCCTCGTCGTCGACGCCGAGGCACGCGGCGCGGTCGGGGTGACGTTCGACGGCGTCGACGGCGGCAAGGAGATTTCCGCGGGCCATGAGGTTGGTGTACGTGTTGTCGTCGACGACGGCGCTGTACTCGTCCGGGCCGGTCACCCCGTCGATGTGGAAGGCGCCGTGGTGGTCGTGGTGGCCGAGGGAGCGCCAGAGCCGGGCGGTCTCCACGAGCAGTTCGACGCCGGTGTCGCGTTCGAAGGCGGTGTCGCCGGTGGCGGTGGTGTGGCGGACCACGGCGTCGGCGACGGCGGCGTTGACGTGGAAGGCGGCCGTGCCGGCGGGCCAGTACGCGGAGCGCTCCGAGCCGTCGATGGTCCGCCAGGGGAACGCGGCGCCCTTCAGGCCGAGTTGGGCAGCGCGGTCGCGGGCGGCGGGCAGGGTGTTCTGGCGCCAGCGGAGGGCTTCGGTGACCGCGCCGGGCGCGGTGTGGGTGAGCAGCGGCAGGACGAAGGTCTCGGTGTCCCAGAAGGCGTGGCCGTCGTAGCCGGAGCCGGTGAGGCCCTTGGCGGGGATCGCGCGCTGTTCGGCGCGTGCACCCGCCTGGAGGACGTGGAACAGGGCGAACCGTACGGCCTGCTGGATCTCCTCGTCGCCGTCGACCTCGACGTCGGCGCGGGCCCAGAAGTCGTCGAGGCGGGAGCGCTGTTCGTCGATGAGCCCCTGCCAGCCGCCGTACGTGGCGGCGGCGAGGGCGGCGTCGACCTGGTCGGCGACGGCGGGCAGCGAGCGGGTGCCGGACCAGCCGTAGGCGACGGTCTTCTCCACCCGCAGCCGCTCGCCGGGCCGCAGGACGGTGGTGGCGGTGAGGCGGGCGACGTCGTCCCTGCTCTCTCCGCCGGTGGTGATCTCGCCGGGGCCGGTGACGACGTGGTCGGCGGCGGCGCCGACACGCAGGCCGCTGCGTCGGGTGCGGTGGACGAGCCGGAGCCGGGCCCCGTCCGCGAAGTGCTCCTCAGGCTCCAGCGGCGCCTTCAGGGCGACGGCAGCCCGTGGATCGCCCTTCCGCTGCGGCAGTTGCTCGTTGGCCACCAGCTCCGACTGGACGACGATGCGTGCCTCGCTGTCGACGGCCTCGACCTCGTAGGCGACGGCGGCGATCGCCCGCTGGGTGAACGACACCAGGCGGGTGGAGCGCACCCGGACGGTCGTCCCGGCCGGTGAGGTCCACTCGCAGCTGCGGCGCAGCACGCCCGCGCGCAGGTCCAGGACGCGTTCGTGGGAGTGCAGCCGTCCGTAGCGCAGGTCGAAGGGCTCGTCGTCGACGAGCAGGCGGAGGACCTTGCCGTTGGTGACGTTGATGACCGTCTGGCCGGACTCGGGGTAGCCGTAGCCGGCCTCCGCGTACGGCAGCGGGTGGAGTTCGTGGACGCCGTTCAGGTAGGTGCCGGGCAGGCCGTGCGGCTCGCCCTCGTCGAGGTTGCCGCGCCAGCCGATGTGCCCGTTGGAGAGGGCGAACACCGATTCGCTCTGCGGCAGGACGTCGAGATGGAGGCCCTTCTCGCGCAGGGCCCAGGGTTCGACGCCGTACGACCTGTGGGTGATCACGCCCAGTCCCCCAGTTCCGTCAGGTCCGGTACGACGGTGTCGGCGCCGTGGGCGCGCAGGGCGTCCGCCTGGCCGACGCGGTCGAGGCCGACGACGTGTCCGAAGCGGCCCGCGCGTCCGGCGTCCATGCCGGCGAGGGCGTCCTCGAAGACGGCGGCCTCGGCGGGTTCGACGCCGAGGTCGTGGGCGGCGGCGAGGAAGGTGTCCGGGCGGGGCTTGCCCGGCAGTCCGCGTTCGGCGGCCACCGCTCCGTCGATCCGTACGTCGAAGAGGTGCTCGGCGTCGATCGAGCGCAGGACGTCCCGGCAGTTGGCGCTGGAGGAGACGACGGCGGTGCGCAGGCCGTGGGCGCGGACCCGCTCGACGTAGCGCAGGGTGCCGTCGTAGGCCTCGACGCCGTCGGTGCGGATGAGGTCCAGCAGGATCTCGTTCTTGCGGTTGCCGAGGCCGTGCACGGTGGCCGCGTCGGGCGGATCGTCGGGGGTGCCTTCGGGGAGGTGGATGTCGCGGGAGGCGAGGAAGGTGCGGACTCCGTCGGCGCGGGGGCGGCCGTCGACGTACTCGTCGTAGTCGGCTGCGGGGTCGAAGGGCCGGAAGGCGTCGCCGTCGCGGCGGCGCAGGAACTCGTCGAACGCACGCCGCCACGCGGCGGCGTGCACGACGGCCGTCCTGGTGATGACCCCGTCGAGGTCGAAGAGGCAGGCCCGGATCCGCTCCGGCAGGCCCAGTTCGGTCAGCTCGGTCGTCTCTGTCATGGGGTCGGGGTTCCCCGCAGGGCGGGAGTCAGTAAGCCGGGCACGTAAGAAACCGGTCATCGTCGGCTGATGCGGCCGCCGCCGTGGGCGCGGCCGAGGATGTGGACGTGTTCCAGGGCGTCGAGGACTACGGTCCGGTCGTACCAGGACAGCCACTCGCCGGCTTCGGCGCCCACGACGGTCAACACCTTGAGCTGGGCACTGGTCAGGCCCCGCAGCGGGCGTTCGAGATGGGCTGACACCATGCCGACGCACAGTCCGGACGAGGTGGTCAGCGGCACGCTGTGGCAGGCGCGGCCGCCCGCGTGCAGGATCGCCGCGCGGGCCTCCTCGGTGAACACCGGGTCCGTCGCCACGTCCTGGACGGTGACCTGGGCGACGTCCCGCGCGGCCTTGGCGCAGGCGGTGCCCTCCTCTCCGACGTGCGCGAAGAAGTCGACGAAGTCCGCCGTGTGTCCCGTGTGCCGCTCGATGCGCAGTCCGCCTTCGGCGCGATCGGCGATCTGGACGTTGCCCATGTCGGTGCCGACGACGGCGAGGGCTTGGCTGAGCACAGCGCTCAGGACCTGGCTCCGGTTGCCGCGTCCGACGCGGTGGCTCCCTGCCGCTTCGAAGCTGAGCGTCGGCTCCGCGTGCCGGGCCCGGCCGGGAAACCACAGAGCGCTCCGGCCGTCCGGACGCGGTGCGCTCACCGCCGCCTCGGCCAGGGTGCGCAGCTTGACGTTGTACTGCTGCGAGGCCCGCTGGAGCAGCGCGAACGCGGTCTCGGCGTCCGGCAGGGCGTAGCGTTCCCGCAGCATGCCCTGGGCCTGGGCGACCAGCGGCCGGCCCTCCATCCGGGTGTGCAGCTGCCGTATCTCGGCGCGCAGCCGCGCCACTTCCTCCCGTACGGCCTCGCCCTCGCCGTCGGGCTCCGACCAGGACCTCTCTCTCATCCGGCACCTTCCGCATTGCTCGCTCCGACCGACAGCAGGGCTCGTCTGCCCGGTCTCGGCCCGGGTACGCCGGATCGGGTCTACCGTCGACCCCATGTCCCTGACCTTCGACGACCTGCTGCACCGGGCCGCCTCCCTGGGCCGCCCCGGCCGCCGGGCGCTTCTCGGCATCGCCGGCGGCCCCGGCGCGGGGAAGACCACCCTGGCCGAGCGGCTGACCGGGGCGCTCAACGGCGACGGCGAACCCTGGGTCGCCCATGTCCCCATGGACGGCTTCCACCTCGCCGACGTTGAACTCGACCGCCTCGGCCGCCGGGACCGCAAGGGAGCGCCGGACACGTTCGACGCGGCGGGCTACGCGGCCCTCCTGGAGCGGCTGCGCGGCGACGAGGACGACGAGGACGACATCGTGTACGCGCCGGGCTTCGAACGCACGCTGGAACAGCCCGTCGCGGGCTCGATCCCGGTCCCGGCCACCGCCCGCCTGGTCGTCACGGAGGGGAACTACCTCCTCCTGGACCACGGGCCCTGGACCCGCGTCCGCTCCCACCTCGACGAGGTCTGGTTCTGCGACCTCGACGAGACCGAGCGGGTACGCCGCCTCGTCGCCCGCCACGAGGAGTTCGGCAAGGGACACGAGGAGGCGGTCGCCTGGGTGCTGGGCTCGGATCAGCGCAACGCCGGCCTGGTGGCGGCGAGCAGACGTCGCGCGGACCTGGTGGTGCCGGCGTCGGCGTTGCCGACGCCGGAGGGGGGGACATGAAGCAGCCC
>NZ_JBHVDX010000016.1:0-81268 GCF_042802555.1 Streptomyces sp. NPDC057474
GGCCAGGACCACCGAGGTGGTCCTGGCCCGTCGCGTGAGTCGCAGAAAGGGGGGCGGAGTCAGGACACGGCGGGTGCGCTCGTGGCTCGCTCCGTGGCGCCGGCGCCGACCGCCGCCGCGTTCTTCCTGCGCAGGACGGCGGGAGCCGTCTCCTTCAGCCCGAGCGCGAGCAGGACGACCAACACGGCACCCGCCGCCGAGATGTACATGGCCGTCTCAAGCCCCCAGTTGTCGGAGGCCCACCCGGCGATCACCGGGGCGAGGAAACCGCCGGCGAGCTCCCCGATGCCCATGACCAGGCCCAGGGCGGTCGCCAGCGCGCCACGGGGGACGGTCTCCGCGGGGATGGTCGCCATGAACAGGGTGAAGCAGCCGAGACCCGTGTACGTGAGCACGACCACTGCGCCGAGCGCCACAGGGCTGCTCACATACACCACGGCCAGGGGGCAGAGCGGGCATGGGTCTCCTCTGCGGGCCCTTCGGCAAGCCGGCAGGTAGGCGTGCCGCCGGATACTAACTGGCATATCCGGTTTTTACAAAGTGTCATGAATAGGATGTATAAGAAGATTTCTTGTCTGTCGTGAGCGCGGCGAGGGGGTCCCGGAAGGGCGCGAAGCACCTCCGGGTCCCCGCACCGCCCGGAGCGTCAGCCGAGGCCGTCCGCGCCCACCTGAACCGCGGACTCGTCGAGGACGGTGTCGGTCACGGGCCGCGGGCGTCCGTCCAGGTCGAGGACGGGGACGGCCTCCTTGTACCAGGACTCGATGACGGCGTTGCCCCAGAAGTCGCGGCGGCGGTCGTCGCGCACGTTCCAGCGGTACGTCTCGTGGTCCGGGTCACCGGTGTAGTAGTCCGAGGTGTAGATCTCCACGCGGTGGCCGTCGGGGTCGCGGAGGTAGAGGTAGAAGGCGTTGGAGACGCCGTGCCGGCCGGGGCCTCGTTCGATGTGGTGCTCCTTGTGCAGCGAGCCGAAGATGTCGGCAGCGCGCAGTACCTGGTGGGACTCGTGGGTGGCCACCCCGACGTGGTGCAGGCGCGGCCCGGCACCCCCCGTGAAGGCGACGTCGTGGACGGTCTGCTTGCGGTACATCCAGGCGGCGTACAGCTCGTGCTCGCCGTCCTCGCTCTGTCCCTCGATCGTTTCCGAGCAGCCGAAGCCGAGGGACTGGTAGTGGGCGTAGGCGGCCGGGATGTCGGGGGTGCAGATGTTGAAGTGGTCCAGGCGGGCGATCTCGGCGCCGTGGCGGATGTCGTAGCGCTGGATGAGGCGCTCGGCGCGCTCGATCTCGTGGAAGAACTCCACGGGGAAGCCGAGCGGGTCGATGACACGGACCGCGTCGCCGACACCGTGCGTCCCCTCGCCCTTCTTCAACCGCTTGACCGGGCAGCCGAGTCCGGCGAAGAACTTCTCCGCCTTGTCGACGTCCTCCGGGGTGCGGACGCGATAGGAGATGTGGTCGAGAGCCGCCAGGTCGCCCTTGCGCAGCACCAGCGAGTGGTGGGTGAGTTCGTCCGTGCCGCGCAGGTACAGCGACTCGGCGTCCTCGTACTGGATGTGGAAGCCGAGCATGTCGGCCCAGAACCAGCGGGCGGCACCGAGGTCGGTGACGGCGAGCTGGGCGTAGGCGGACCGGATGACGTCGGGGGCGTTCGAGGCGGTCATGACGTGGCTCCGAAGCGGGGGGTGTGCACCTCGGCGAGGGCGACGTGGACGATCTTCGATTCGGTGTAGAAGTCGATGCTGTGGGCGCCGCCCTCGCGGCCGACGCCGGAGGCCTTGACCCCGCCGAAAGGCGTGCGCAGGTCGCGGACGTTGTGGGAGTTGATCCAGACCATGCCGGATTCGACGGCGTGCGCGATGCGGTGGCCGCGCTTGAGGTCCGAGGTCCAGACGTAGGCGGCCAGACCGAACTGCGTGGCGTTCGCGAGTTCCACGGCCTCGGTCTCGTCGTCGAAGGGAGCGACGGCCACGACCGGGCCGAAGATCTCCTCCTGGAAGATACGGGCGTCGCGTTCGACGTCGGCGAAGACGGTGGGCTGAAGGTAGTTGCCGTCGGCGAGGTGGTCGGGACGGCTGCCACCGGCGACCAGACGGCCCTCCTTCCTGCCGATCTCCACGTAGCTCAGGACGCGCTCGTAGTGTTCGGGGTGCACGAGCGCGCCGACCTCGGTGGCCGGGTCGGAAGGGAGCCCGACGCGTACGTTGGCGGCCCGCTCCGCCAGTCGCCGGGTGAACTCCTCGTACAGCGGGCGCTCGACGAGTACGCGTGAACCTGCCGTGCAGCGCTCGCCGTTGAGGGAGAACACCCCGAACACGACCGAGTCCAGGGCGGCTTCCAGGTCGGCGTCGGCGAAGACGACGACCGGGGACTTGCCGCCCAGCTCCATCGACACCGTCTTCAGGTGCTCGGCGGAGGACCGGATGATGTGCCGGCCCGTGTCGGAGGAGCCGGTGAAGGAGATCAGCGGTACGTCCGGGTGGTCGACGAGGGCCTGGCCGGCCTCCTCGCCGATGCCGTGGACGATGTTCACCACCCCGGCGGGCACGCCTGCCTCGTCGAAGATCTCCGGCCACAGCGACGCGGACAGCGGGGTCCACTCGGCCGGCTTGAGGATCAGCGTGCAGCCGGACGCCAGCGCGGGTGCCAGCTTCCAACTCTCCAGCATGAAGGGGGTGTTCCAGGGAGTGATCAGCCCGGCGACCCCCACCGGCGTGCGCACCACATAACTGAACTGGTCGTCGCCCTGCCGGAACGCCTCCTCGCCGAGGGCCACGATGACATCCGCGAAGTAGCGGAAGTTCTCGGCGGCCCGCCGCGCCTGGCCGCGGGCCTGCGTGATCGGCAGCCCGGAGTCGAACGACTCGAAGGCGGCGAGCCGGTCATGACGGGCCTCGACGGCGTCGGCGATCCGGTACAGGACACCCGCGCGCGCCCGGTTGGACAGCCCGGCCCACTCCGGGAACGCCACCCGGGCAGCCGTCACCGCCCGGTCCACGTCGGCCGCGGAGCCACGCGCGGCCTGTGCGTAGGCCGTGTTGGAGACCGGGTCGGCGACGTCGAAGGTGCGTCCGTCCCCGGCGTCGACGAGGGCACCGCCGATCCAGTGCGGGATCACGGAGGGAAGGTACTCAGGGGTGGTGCTCACTGCGTGGCTCCGATCTGCTGGGTGAGGTCTCCGCCCTCGCGGAGCAGCGCGCGGATCTTCGACAGGCCCGCGTCGGTGGGAGAGGTGAGCGGCGGGCGGACATGGGACGACGCGATACGTGCTTGTGCCACCGCTCGTACAGCTCGTGCCAGTCGGGACCGAGGGGGTAAAGGCCGTCGATGTCGTGCCCGGCGCGCACCTGCTCGGTGACGAAGCGCTCCCGCTGTTCCTGCTCCCGGCAGTCGGTGATCAGGTCCTCGGCCAGCTCGGGAGGCACGACGACCACGCCGTCCGCGTCGCCCACCAGCAGGTCGCCGGGCTGCACGAGGGCTCCGCCGCAGGCGATCGGCACTCCCGTGTCCCACGGCACATGGCGGCGGCCGAGGACGGAGGGATGGGCTCCGCCGTGGTAGACGGGCAGCCCCAGTTCGGTGACGGCGACGCTGTCGCGCAGGCCTCCGTCGGTGACCACCCCGGCCGCGCCGCGCTGCTGGGCGCGCAGGGCGAGGATGTCGCCGATCGTGCCGGCGGATGTGTCCCGGCGGGCGTCCATGACCAGCACATGGCCGGGTCGCAACTGCTCGATGGCCCGCTTCTGGGCGTTCATGCCGTTGCCGTACCGCTTGAACAGGTCCTCGCGCAGCGGCAGGTAGCGCAGCGTGTGGGCGACGCCGACCATCTTCGTGTCCGGCCGTGTGGGACGTACCCCGTCGATGGACATGTGCGGCAGTCCGCGCCCCCGCAACTGTGCGCTGAGTGTGGCGACCGCGACCGAACGCAGTCCTCGCTCGATGCGTTCGTCGAGCAGTGGCTCGGGGGCGAACGCGGCTCCGTGGGCGGCCTCGCGTTCGGCCGCGTCCGTCCTCGGCATCGCTCCGTACGTCTCCAGCGCGGGCCCGGAGGCGATGGGGTTGCGCAGCCGCCCGGTGGACTGCCCGCTGCCGGTGACCTCTACCTCCACCGTGTCACCGGGGGAGACGACGGACGCGCCGGCCGGAGTGCCCGTGAGGATGACGTCCCCGGGCTCCAGGGTGACCAGTCTCGACAGATCGGCGACGAGCTGTCCGAAGGGGAAGAGGAGCGTGTCGGTGGTGTCGTCCTGCACGAGTTCGCCGTTGACCCAGGTACGCAACCGAAGTGCGTCCGGGGCGAGTTGGCGGGCGTCCAGCAGTCGCGGCCCGATCGGGGTGAAGCCGTCGGCGCCCTTGGAGCGGAGGTTGGAGCCGCGGTCGGCATACCGCAGGTCGTAGACGCCGGCGTCGTTCGCGGCGGTCACCCACCGCACGTGGGACCAGCCGTCCTCCGGCCGCACCCGCTGGGCCCGGCTGCCGACGACCAGGGCGATCTCACCTTCGAACCCGAGAAGTTCACACCCCTCCGGGCGGACGATGGCCTCCTTGGTGCCTGCCAGCGACGAGGGGGGCTTGAGGAAGTAGGAGGGCTGGGCCGGGATCCGGCCGCGCTCCTTGGCCCGGCTGGGGTAGTTGAGATGGACAGCGATGATCTTCGACGGGGGGTTCCCCAGGGGGTGCGTCATCGGGAGCGCTCCAGGCTGCGCTGATTCAAGAAGTCCTGGACCTTCGCCTTGTACGGCTCGCGGTCGTACGACTTCACGTACGCGCCGGCCATGCGGACGGGGTCGCCGAAGAAGTAGTACTCGTAGAGGGCCTGGCGGCTGGAGAAGGCGGAGATGCAGGTGTCCCAGACGAG
The DNA here is from genome assembly GCF_042802555.1 of Streptomyces sp. NPDC057474. Taxonomy (NCBI): domain Bacteria; kingdom Bacillati; phylum Actinomycetota; class Actinomycetes; order Kitasatosporales; family Streptomycetaceae; genus Streptomyces; species Streptomyces sp. NPDC057474. The sequence continues at coordinate 4,858 of NZ_JBHVDX010000016.1, forward strand.
ACGGAAGAGCTTCACGCGCTCGGGGCCGGTGAGGGTGGCCGACTGGAGGTAGGCCTCGATGTCGGCGGCCGCCGGGCCGTTGATGTCGAGTTCGGTCGGGGTGGCCATCAGGCCGGAGGCGCCGAGCTTGCGCAGGATCTGCGGGAAGCGTTGGTAGAGCTTGGGGTAGAGGTTGCGGGCGGCGTTGAGGGGGGCCCAGGCCGGGGTCAGCACCCCGTACTCGTTGACCTCGGCGTCGGCTTCCGCCGCGCGCAGGAAGGCACGCAGCGTCTCCAGCGTGCTGATGATCTCGGCGATGTCCTCCTGGACGTGCTGGAACTGCTCGATGCCGATGGCCTCCGTGAGCAGGGTCACCAGCCCGAGGATGTACTCGGTCTTGGCGGTGGTGCGGGTGACGACCTGGTGGGTCATGTGCACCACGGAGGACGTCTGGGAGTAGAAGCCGTTGCACAGTTCGGCGTCGCCGAGGGCGAAGCAGCGCTCGAAGGGCACGTGCACGTCGTCGAAGACGACGACACAGTCCGATTCCTCGAAGCGGGAGGCGAGGGGGTGGTCGTGGCGCGGGCGGTCGTAGTCGAGGGGCTCGCGGGCGATGTAGCGCAGGCCGGGGGTGTCGTTGGGGATGGCGAAGGCGTACGAGTACGGCTTGTCCTCGGGGGTGCCGCGGAGCACGGTCGAGGGGAAGACGAGCATCTCGTCGGCGAAGGGGGCGATGGTGGCGAGCATGCGCGCCCCGCGGATCACCACGCCGTTGTCGTCCTCCTTCACGATGCGTGCCGCGAGCTTGCCGCCCGCCTGCTGGGTGCCGGCCACGGCCCGGTTGACCTGCGGCGGGATCAGCGTGTGCGTGCACAGCAGATCCTCTTCGCGGGCCTTCTCGTAGTAGCGGCGGATGTTCTCGCCGAAGGCGGGATTGGCCTGGGCGAACCAGTCGGCGGCCGAGGCGAGCGCCATCAGGGAGCTGTTCATGTAGTCGCCGGTGCGGCCCAGCATCCCGTTGCTGTGGTCGGCCCACACCTTGAACGCCTGACGGCGCTTGACGAGATCGTCGGGTGTGCGCGGAGTGAGGAAGGACGTGCCGACCGGCTCACCGGAGGTGGGCGAGGCGTACGTGAGGACGTCCTTGTGTGCGTCGCTGTGCTGGAGGTCGTACAGCTCGGCGTAGGTCTGCACCACGTTGCGGAAAGCGGGGTGTTCCTGGATTCCTCCGGTGAGCGTCTCGCCCTGGATGTGCACGGTCGGGCGGGACTGGGAGAGGCGATCGAGGAATTCCTTGCCGGTGCGTGCGGCCATGGCGGTTCTCCTGGGGAGTGCGGTGGGGCTTGAGAGGGGGTGGGACGGGCGGAAGAGCTTCAGAAGAGGTGCTCGATGCCGTCGGTCGACTCGGTCGTGGAGGCGAAACGGCTCCAGGCGTAGGTCAGGGCGTCGCCGTCGCGGTGACCGAGGTCGGTGACGCGGCCGAGGACCAGGGTGTGGTCGCCGCCGTCGTACGCACGCCAGGGCTCGCACTCCACCCAGGCGAGCGGGTCGGCCAGCCGGGGGACGCGCGCGCCCTCCGCCCACCGGGGCTCCGCGGTGCTCGGGGCCCCGGCGAACAGCCGGGCCACCTGCTCCTGTTCGGCGCCGAGGATGTTCACGCAGAAGGGCCCGTCGGCCAGCTGGTCGTGGCAGCGGGCCCGGCGGGCGACGCTGACCAGGACGAGCGGCGGTTCGGCGGACACGGACGTGAAGGAGTTCATGGTGGCGCCCCGCGGACCGCTGTCGGTGGCGTACGACACCACCGTGACGCCGGTGGCGAAACGGGACATGCAGGCACGCAGCGCGCCGGGACTGGGGGGAGCGAGTGCTTCGGGCATACGAGGCTCCTTGGGATCGATCGCCCGGACCGTCCCCGTCCCCGTCGACGGACAAGGCGGACCGACCAGGGCTACCCGCCCGCGCATCGGGGCGCACGGCCGGGAGGAGACCTGCCCCCTGACAGACCCAGGGGACAAAACAGGACGACTAATACTCAGAGCATGTAATCAATGCTTTGATTAATTGGGGACCGTACCCCCGTCGGCAACTCTGGGGAAGCCCTCGGGCGAAGGTTTTTTACGGCCCGGACACCTGGACGGAGGGCCGACGCACGCCCCGCTTCCCGAGTGCGGTCCCGTGCTGCCGCCCGACCTAGACTCCGACTGTGACCCAGGAACCGGAACCGCTGGATGCCGACCGCCTGCATTTCTGGTCGTTCATCGACCACGCCGTCGACCGGGCATCGCGGGAACTTGCCGGCATCGACCCGCTCGCCATGCGGATGGTTCTCACCCTCCACCGCGCGGCCAACATGCTCGTCTACGACCTCGAATCCGCCGTACACCGGCCTCGCGGCTGGTCATGGCCCGGCTTCAGGGTGCTGTTCGCCATCTGGCTGTCGGGCCCGGTCGAGGCGAAGAAGGTCGCGGAGCTGTCCGGCATGAGCCGAGCCGCCGTGTCGGCGCTGGTGAACACACTGGAACGGGACGGACTGGTGAGCAAGGAGCGCGCCTCCTACGACGGGCGCGCGGTCCAGCTCGGCCTCACCGAGGCCGGACTGCATGCGATCACCACTGCCTTCCAGGCACACAACGCACGTGAACAGGAGTGGGCGGGCGCCCTCAGTGAGGACGAGCAGCAGACCCTCATCGGGTTGCTCGGCAAACTGACCGCGCACTCCGCGCACTTCGATGTCCGGCATCGGACCTGAGGGGTCTTCCAGGGCAACGAGCCAATGGCAGGCGTCCTACCCGGCGGACGGCGTTTGCTTCGCCGCCCAAGCCGCCCACCTTCGCCGCCCAAGCCGACCACACGTGCGGCACGCGCACCTTGAGGGTGTCCAGGTCGGTTCTCGTCGTCGTGCGGTCGTCCAGCATGGGGTAGAGGAGCAGTTGGAACACCGGCCGGATCTCGGCCCGGTCATGGGCGAGCAGCGCGAGGGCCGCGGCGATTCCGCCGCCCGCGCTGGCACCGCCGATCGCGATGCGGTCGACGTCGATGTGCAGGTCGCCCGCCCGCTCGGCCAGTCCACGCAGCGCGGCGTAGGCGTCCTCGACCGCGGCGGGCGCGGGGTGGTCCGGCCCCAGTCGATAGCGAACCGCGGCGACGGTGATGCCGAGCTCGCGGGCGAAGGCGATGTTCGTACGGTCGTCCTGCTCGGGTGCGCCGAAGATCAGCCCGCCTCCGTGAATCCAGAGCAGTGCCGGAGCCGCTGCCTTCAAGCCGGTCGGCTGGAAGACGCGAAGCGAGACGGGCGGTGCGCCCTTGGGCCCGGGCACGACGATCTCCTGAACCGTGACGTCCGGCCCTGGATCGGTCGCGCGCCACTTCACGCTCCGCACGATGCGCGACGACAGACGTCCGTAGGACACATTGGGGAGGAAGCGACCTCGTTTGAGATCGGGGTGGAAGACGCTCATCGGGTCCTCGTTCTTTCCCTCATCGAGGGTGTACGGAATCGTCTGGCCACCGGCGGGTGGCCGGCGTCGAGAGTGGGGACGGTCATACAGCCGGTGCGGCGGAACCTATGGGGTAAGGCTGGCGCGCAGCTACATGAGACTCGCGCGGCGGTGCGTGCGCTGCTGAGGCCGCCGTCGTGGTCGGCCGTCCCGACCGTCGGCTGCCGGACCGGGGCGAGGGCGCGGGCGTCGCGGACCTGCGTGCGACCGCGGGTATGTCGGCGTCCGTCCACCGTCCCGATCCGGCAGGCGTGCGGATCTTGCGACTGCCGCCGGTAGCGCTCGCTCAGATCTTCGTCTTCTCGCGGACCCACGCGCCGATCTGTGCGATGGCGGCGTCGGTCTCCGGAATGCGGCCGGCACCGTAGACGTACGAGTGCTGGCCTCCGGGCACCACGACGGTCGCCGTGTCGATTCCGGCGTCCTTGACGCGGGCGGCGAACTCCTCGTCCTCGCCGGCCAGGACCTCGTAGGTTCCCCAGGAGACGAGGGTCGGGGGCAGGCCGCTCAGGTCTGCCCGGTTCAGATTGATCCGGGTGTCCGTGAACTCGATGCCGGTGCCGCCGATCCAGGCATCCCGGAAGAACTCCAGCAGTTCCTTGCTGAGGATCTTGTCCGTCTCGGCGTTGGTCGCGATGGTCTCGTTGGCGATCTCGAGGTCGCACCAGGGGGAGATCGACACGATGGCGCCGGGCAGGGGCTGCTTCTTGTCGCGGAGGCGAAGCGCCAGGGCGACGGCGATGAACCCGCCGATCGAGTGGCCGATCGTGATGATGTTTCCCGGCTCATACCCTTCGGAGAGCAGCCAGTTGAAGGCCGCCTCCGCGTCGTCCACCTGAGCGGGGTACTTGTGTTCCGGTGCTCGCCGGAAGTCCAGTACCAGTACGGGGGCCCCGGCGGCCTTGGCGATATGGCCTGCGAGCTTTCGGTCGACGTGTGCCGACGCCAGAACGGAGCCCCCGGCGTGGGTGTGCAGGAGGACGTAGTCGGTGTTGGCGTCGACGGGTTCGCACCAGATTCCCAGCACGCCACCCGCGTCCACCTCCCGATAGGTGACGCCTTCCGGCTCCCGGGCCGCGAGATGGACTTGCTCCGCCTGGATGCGCGCCGCCTCCAACTCGGACGGGGGCTTCGCCCCTGTGGCCAACCATTCCGCGAACGCGGTCGCTTCCGGGCTCAGTTCAACAGCAGGGTGCTCAGACACGTGGTACCTCCATGGGGACATGTGGGCATACCGGCCCGTCAGGACCGATATCGCCGGGTTTTGTCAGGCGGTGTGGGTGGGTTTGTCAGCCGGTGAGGGTGGGGTAGTCGGTGTAGCCGGCATCGCCGCCGCCGTAGAAGGTGTCGGGGTCGGGGGTGTTCAGCGGAGCGCCGGTGCGTACGCGCTCGACCAGGTCGGGGTTGGCGAGGGCCATCACGCCGACGGTGACGATGTCGGCCAGGCCGTCTTCGATGTCCTTGGCGCGGGTGGCGATGTCGGTGCCGGCCCGGTTGAGAACCAAGGTGTTCGGCCACAGCTTGCGGAGGGTGTGCAGGAGTTCGTCGTCGCCGCCGTGGCCGATGTGCAGGTAGGCGAGGTCGAGCGGGGCGAGGGCGCGTACGAGTGCCGGGTACAGCTCCTGGGTGTCGCTCTCCGCGATGTCGTTGAACGGGTTTCCGGGAGAGATCCGGAGGCCGGTGCGGCCGGCGCCGATCTCCTCGGCCACGGCGGTGGCGACCTCGACTGCGAAGCGGATGCGGTTGTCGATGGAGCCGCCGTAGCGGTCGGTGCGCTGGTTGGTGTTGGTGGCGAGGAACTGGTGCACGAGGTAGCCGTTGGCGCCGTGGATCTCGACGCCGTCGGCGCCTGCCGCGATGGCGGCCGCGGCGGCGCGCCGGAAGTCCTCGACCGTCGCGGCGACCTCCTCGGTGGACAGCTCGCGCGGTACCGGCATCTCCTGGAGCCCGGTGGCGGTGAACATCTCGCCCGCCGGCTGGACCGGGGAGGGGGCGACCGGCTGCCGGTGGTGGGGGGTGTTGTCGGGGTGGGACATCCGTCCGGCGTGCATGAGCTGGATGACGAGGCGACCGTCGGCCTTGTGTACGGCGTCGGTGACCTTGCGCCAGCCGGCGATGTGCTCCTCGGAGTGGATGCCGGGGGTGAGCGGGTAGCCCTGGCCGTCGGCGTTGGGCTGGGTGCCCTCGGTGATGATGAGGGCGTGCGAGGCGCGCTGGGCGTAGTACTCGGCGTTCAGCTCGGTGGGTATGCCTTCCGGGGTGGACCGGTCCCGTGTCATGGGGGCCATCGCCAGCCGGTGCGGCAGGGAGATCTCCCCAGCGACGATCGGGGTCCACAGGGCGTTCAACATGGATGTTTCCTCAAAATAAAGGGGTGCGAGAGAGTTGCGGGCTGGCGGGCTGGCGCGAGTAGCGCGTAGGCGGTGACCGGCCGGACGGGCCTGGTGACCTTCCACCATGGAAGGCGGACCGCGTGGAGGGGCAGTCGACGGTGCGGAGGGGCTTGCCACGCACGCGACCGCCGCCATGGAGGGCTGGGCCCCGGCTGTCTGGACAGGAGGGAGATCGCCGAGCGCGTCGGTCTTCCCCCACGCCGCAGGACGCATCGGTCGTGTACAGCAGCGGCCGTGCCGTAGTCACCAAGGGACTGCGGCACCGGATTGGGAGCGGTGGTCAGCCGCGGTAGCGATCGGCCGGGACCCTCAGCGACAGGTTCGGGACGAGGGTCTGACGCGCCTTCTCGAACGACTCCCAGTCGCTGATCTCCGGCAGCGACGGGATGGTGACGGGCTCCCCGGCGTCGAGGCCGGCGAGCGCCGCGTCGACGACGTCGTCCGCACTCATGATCCACTCATCGGGAAACGCCCCGAGGTCGGCGCCGGAGCCGTCCCAGAACTCCGTGCGGACAGCGCCCGGCAGCACGGCCTGGACCACGACGGGGCTCTCGGCGAGCTCCTGCTGCAGGGCCTGGGTGAACGTCAGCACGTAGCTCTTGGTGCCGCTGTAGACGGCGCTGACGGGCAGGATGTTGAGAGCCAGAGCAGAGGAGATGTTCACCACGGTCCCGTGCCCGCGGGCCGTCAGGCCCGGCAGGACCGCGGTGGTCAGCCTGGTCAGCGAGGTCACGTTGAGGTTGATCAGCGCCACGGAGGCCGCGGCGTCGGAGGTTGCCAGCGGGGTGAACAGCCCTCCGCCGGCGTTGTTGATCAGCACCGCGATGCTCTCGTCGGTCCGCAGACGCTCCTCGACCACGGAGATCTGCGCCGCATCGGTGAGGTCGGCGGTGACGATGTCCACGGCGCGGCCCGTGCGGCTGCGGATGTCCGACGCCAGCGTTTCCAGCCGCGCAGCGTTCCGGGCCACCAGGATCAGGTCGTAGCCCCGGTCGGCAAGACGCTGCGCGTAGGCGGAACCCAGGCCGGCGGACGCGCCGGTGACGACAGCGGTCTTGTTCTGCGTGGTCATGGGGTGGATCTCATTTCTGGTCCGGCGGATGAGGAGAGGGCCGAGGCGTCGACCTCTCTTTAGATTACGATAGGTATCTAAAGCGATCCAGTCAATGTCCGCCGCCCGCCGCCCGCCGCCGGAGACTGCTCGACGCGCAAACGCGGGGCCGCAGAGTCGGGCGTCGATCAGGTCCGAATGGGGACCCCCCGGGCGCATGGTCGGCACGGCACGGACGGTTTCGCGTACGGCCCTCACGACGAGCGCACGGGCACGGGCACGGCGAACGACACCCCTGCGGAGACACGCACGCTGCACACACGCCGAGCACAACGCGAGCCGCCTCCGACCGGCGCCGGATCACCCCCGGCCGCTTGAGGGCGAGCAGCACGGTCTCCGGCTTCGACAACCCCTCGGCTTGCTGCGTACAGGCTCAGGTCCCCAGGTATAGGACCCACGTGTCACCAAAGGGGATCGAACAGGCCCGTTCAGTCGCCACGCATGCGCTGCACGAGACTTCGCATCGGCACCTTCTCGCGACCGCACCCGGGAACGGAGGCATCACACGGGCGGAAGTCACTGCCGGTTCGGACGCGGGCCCACGAGCTTCTCGCCCTGCGGCAGAGAAGGATCCGTACGGAAGAGGGTTCCGTGGCCGGCCGCCCGGCGCTTCGCATATGATAGATGCACTTCACTATCTATCGCGGGGTGACTGATGAGTCGCGTTTCCCAAGCGCAAGCGCTCGAGAACCGTAGGCGCGCGGTCGCCGCGGCCTCCCAGCTCTTCCGGGAGCGGGGCGTGAACGGCATCAGCGTCGCCGATCTGATGAAGTCCATCGGACTGACCACGGGCGGCTTCTACAAGCAGTTCCCCTCCAAGGAGGCCCTGGTGGCCGAGGCGGCTCAAGCCGCTTTCGGGGACCTAGACCTACTCCTGGCGTCGTTCGACACGGCGCACGGCGATCACGACACCGCGCGCGGCGCCCTCGTCGACTTCTACCTGTCGGCCGAGCACCGTGACCAGCCCGGCGCCGGTTGTCCCACCGCGGGATTCGCAGGGGACATGGCTCGCGAGCCCACAGCCGGGGAGGTGCGCGAAACGTACGCAGCCGGGGTCCAGGAATTCGCCGCGTGGCTGTCTACCGACGCCAACGACGGCCTTCCCGTGGTGGCCACCCTGGTCGGCGCGATCCTGCTCGCCCGGGCCACGGCGGGAACAGAGCTGTCGGAGAAGATCCTGGCGTCGACCCACAAAGCCCTGACCGCACAACACAGGCCTTGACCGAAATCCTGAACACGGGTTAGACGGCTGTGGCCCAACGCCACGTAGTTGCAGGGTTGTTGGTCCCGTCAAGGGGGTTGCTTTCCCTGCGGCGGCAAGGACGTACTTCCCGAAACCGAACTTGCAGAGCCCCGCCCACTGCCGCCGTCCCAGCGTCGGGCCGACGACTGCACGAGACGGTCGACCGAGCCGGACTCCCGGCCGCCGACGGCTGGCTACCCGCATCCAGCGCCGTCACAACGCTCAACCGAGCAGCAGCCCAGCCCCCGAACCACCCTGCACACAGCCATCACGAACGGACGCCTGGAGCCTGCCGGCACCACGAGCATCACCACCGATCCCGCAGCCGCGCCGGCACTGATCGCCCAGGACGCCGTCGATCCGCTCCCGTCCGCCGAGATCCGGCGCGTGCGCGTCCGCGGCGCGGACTGGGCGCCCCACGCTTCCTGGACCGCCCCCCACACCCACGACCTCAAGGGTCCTGGCGATCGAGCAGTTCGGCATGTCCCTGTTGAGACGGGGGTCCCTGCCGGCGCCCTGAAGAACTTCGGTCCCCGCATCCGTAAGGGTGACCCCAATCCTCCTGAGTTTACTTTTCTATACTCAGCCGGTAGCGTCATGACCAGTACATCAACCCGGCCGCACGCGAGAAACGGGCGCGCAAGGGGACCTGCGCGAAGAATCACATCGACCACCAGAAACCCCCACACAGAATGGCGGCCGGCATGAAGGCAATCGTCGTCGAGAAGTACGGCAAGGACGGCGCGCGCGCCGCAGAGGTACCCGAGCCCATGGTCGGGGACCGCGACGTCCTGGTCAGAGTGAGCGCCGCCAGTATCAACCCGCTGGACAAAATGGTCCGCAACGGGGAGTTCAAGCAGCTCCTGAAGTACAAGCGTCCGTTCGTACTCGGCCACGACGTGGCCGGCGTCGTGACGCGGGTCGGCTCCGCCGTACACGGCCTCGAAGTCGGCGACGAGGTGTACGCCCGTCCGCGCGACCTGCGGATCGGAGCCTTCGCGGAGTTCATCGCGATCGACATGGATGATGTCGCGCCCAAGCCGGCCTCGCTCACCCTCGAAGAGGCGGCCGCAGTGCCTTTGGTGGCCTTGGCCGCCTGGCAGGTTCTCGTGGACCGTGCCCATGTGAAGCCGGGTCAGAAGGTGCTCATCCACGCCGGTGCCGGTGGCCTCGGATCGACGGTCATCCAGCTCGCCAAGCACCTTGGCGCCACGGTGGCGACGACCACGAACACCGACACCGAGAAGCTGGTCAGGAGCCTCGGCGCCGACGTCGTCGTCGACTACACCAAGGAGGACTTCTCGAAGGTACTGTCCGGCTACGACCTGGTGCTGGACTCCCTGGGCGGAGCGAACCTCGAGAAGTCGCTGACCGTACTGAAGCCCGGCGGCCTGGCCATCAGTGTCGTCGGCCCGCCGGACGCCGGCTTCGCCAAGCAACTCGGCGCCCCCTCCTTCCTGGGTCTGGTCATGAACGCGCTCAGTCGCAAGATCCGTAAGCAGGCGAAGGCGCTGGGCGTGCGCTACCAGTTCTTCTTCATGCAGGCCAACGGCTCCCAGCTGCGCAAACTCGGCGCCCTCTACGACAGCGGGAAACTCCGCCCGGTCATCGACAGCACCTTCCCGTTCGACCAGACACTCGAGGCGATGGCGCACGTCGAGCAGGGCCGCACCAAGGCCGGCAAGGTCGTGGTCTCGATGGTGCCCGACAACGACTGAGGATCGTCGCTGATAAGCCATTTCCATGCGGGTCGATGGAAACCGACTAAATCAATCTGCACTCGACCGATTGAGAAAACGATGAGCCAGAACTGTCGGCTGATCCTCCATGCGCAGTCTGATGTTGGTCCGCCTTGCGGCTTCTCCCGCCCTGTTGCCGGGCCTGGCCTGGTACCGCGCCAGCGACCGTGAGCTCCGGGTCTGCGTGGATCGCACGAGACCCCTACCGCCGGGGAGCAAGGTGCGACCTGTCATGCCAGGCGCTGCGAGACAGCGCCAAGTAGCCCCACAAGCTGACGCAGGGAGCAGAACGGTCCAACCGCCCTCGGTCCCGGCGCCCACAACGTCCACCAACCATTCACTGCAAACCATAGAAACACCAGGTCAGGGGCACTCTAGCTCGCCGTGGCGCTCTCCTGCCCCTATACAAAGGCCCCTCGCTGGCGCGCATCCGCTACGCTATCCCTGGTCGGTCGCTGGTACGTCATGCTGTCTGCTTGAGTGACTCTGCGGAGGGCGTCGCACCACGTCTGACCAGCGGGCTTGTGCTCCTCGTCGAAGATCCGCAGCCTGGGTTTTCAGCAAGGTTTCCCACAAGCCCCCGCCTTCGTAGCTCAGGGGATAGAGCACCGCTCTCCTAAAGCGGGTGTCGCAGGTTCGAATCCTGCCGGGGGCACCAGCCAAAAGGCCCCGGACCGATCATGGTCCGGGGCCTTTGACATCCACTTTTGACATCAACGCGGGCGGTCACTCGCAACCGGCCGCCGCTTGAGCAGGCGGTCCATGTGGCTGATCGCCTCGCGCTGCGTGTCCTGCACGACGTGCGTGTACACGTCCATGGTGATGCTGATCTGACTGTGCCCGAGGATCTCCATCACGACGCGGGGCGCGACTCCGGCAGCCGTGAGGAGCGTGGCGGTGCCGTGGCGAGCGTCATGGAGCCGGATGACGCGAAGGCCGGCGGACTCTGCGACGCGGGTGAAGGAGCGGTAGACGTTCCGAGGCTCGACCTGGCGGCCGGTGCGGGTGGTGAAGACGTAGCCCGACTCGTGCCACTGCTCCCCCGCCTTCGCACGAGCGGCGGTCTGCCGCATCCGGTGCCAGCGCAGCGGGGCGACGCAGAGCGCGGGCAGAGGGACGACACGTCGGCGACGGCTCTTGGGGTCGTCGTCGTACAGGACACCACGGCGTCGCTGGGTCTGCTGGCGGACGTAGAGGACGCGGTTTTCGAGGTCGAGGTCAGACCAGCGAAGACCGATGATCTCTCCCCGGCGCAGGCCCATGGCGATGGCGAGCACGAAGGCCGCGTAGAGCGGGTCTCTGCGGGACGCAGCGAGGAAGTCGAGCGTCTCGTCCAGGCTCCAGGGCATCAGCTCCCGATTGTCCGTACGCGGCGGCTCGACGAGCTTGGCGACATTGCGCGCGATCAGCTCCTCTCGGCAGGCGGATGACAGAGCGGAACGCAGAACGCGGTGCGATTCCTTGGCTGTTGCCGCAGTGCTCTCCTTCTCCAGGCGGACGAGGAAACGGCGTACATCGGCCACGCTGAGGGATTCCAGCCGCTTCGCGCCGAGCATCGGCACCAGGTAGAGCCGGACGTGCGACTCGTACTTGTCGTACGTGCTGAGCTTCCGCCGAGGCTTGATCACGTTGTCCAGCCAGTACGGCAGCCACTCGGAGAGCTTGGCCGAGCGGGTCGGCACGGGCACGCCCTGATCGACCTTGGCGAGCAGCTCGCGGCGCTTGGTGTCGCACTCCTGCCAGGTCTTGCCGTAGGCGAACTTGCGGGCGCGGGTGCCGTCCGGCTGGAGCACGTAGACGGCGCACTGAAAGCGACCGTCCTTGCGCTTGGTGATCGTGCCCGCCCCGTTCGGGTTGCGCTTGCGCTGGCCGGCCATCAGGCTGCCGCCTCCATTTCGTGGGTGATGTAGTCGCTGAGGGCCCGCGCGGGTATGCGGCGGCACCGGCCGATGGTGATCGAAGGCAGCCGACGGGAGCGGATCAGGTCGTAGACCGTCGACCGGCCGAGCTTGAGTCGCGCCATGACGTCAGCCACGGTCAACAGCTCGTCATCACGCATGCGTCGGTTCTCCTTCTGTTCCGGGGGCGGGTGCGAGGGATTCGGCGAGCCAGGCTTCGGTGTCGGACAGGCCGGTTCCGGCGAAGACCCAGTGGGCGAGGACGTACGTCGTGTCGGGCGCCGGTCCGTTGGCCGTTGCGGTTTGGGCGCGGCGCCATTCGGCGCGGGCGTCGCGGAGAGCGCCGAGGGTGGTGGAGTAGCGGCGGGACTTGGTGGAGAAGTGGCCGCGGAAGCCGAGCATGTGGGCCCAGGCGCGCAGGCGGAGGTGTTCGAGATCCTTGCGGGCGCCGAGGGCCCAGGCGGTTCGGATGAGTCGGCGGGCGTGGTCGCTGATGTCGAGCTGGGCGAGTTCGGCGGCGAACTTCAGCGGTCGGTCGAGAGCTCCCGTGGCGGTTTCGGCGCCCTTGGTGGCGTACTTGGCGATGTACGCGGCGACCGCGCGCTCGGTCAGCTCCTGGCCGTCGTTGAAGTCGGCGGAGCGGATGGTGCGCACGTCGAGTTGGCGGCCGAAGGTGAAGGTGTGGGCGCGTCCGTCGATGACCGGGCCGTCCACGCGAACCTTGACTGCCGCTGCCTCGATGGCGTCGGTGAGGAGTTCGGCGGTGGCCCAAGCCGGGGGCGGGGTGTCGCCGCCGGTGGGGCCGTCGATGCGGATGACGGCGTGGAAGTGGACGGCGCCGCGCTTTTGGTACTCGGCGACCTTGGCGAAGGAGACGCGGGCGTGGTCGCGGAATCGGCGTTGTGACAGGCCCGCGCGCTTGGCGACCTCTCGGCGCAGGTAGGTGGAGAAACGACGCCAGAGCGGACCGGCGTGCGCGTTCCAGAGAACGGCCGCTTCGTAGTCGTACGTGTCCGGGTCGAGCGGGGTGCCGAGTGCGGCGTCGTCCTGGTCGTGGCGGGTGCCGCAGCGGCAGGGGCGCCCGCTGGTAGGGCGGTTGTGGACCGGGCCGAAGCTCGGTGCGGTGAAGGTGGCGAAGACGCGTGGGTGGGTGGCGACGTGTTCGGGGACGCCCTTGCCGCCGCGCAGGCCGGAGGTGATCAGGTGGAAGGTGTCGCGGCGGTAGACCTCGGAGCAGGCCGCGCACCGAGTCGTGCGGCGGTTGTTGCAGCGGACGAGGAGTTGGCCGGCCGGGAGGTCGGTGGAGTCGAGGTGCTGGAGGACGCGGCCGATCTCGCCGGTCGTGGTGTCGACGTCGTGCTCGGTGCGGTGGCCGTCGAGGCGGATCGGGTTGACGCAGCCGCCGAGTCCTGAGAGCTGACGGAGGATACCGGGCAGGGTCCCGTGCTCGGCCAGCTTCGCGAGTTCCGGGAGCGGGGGCGGTGTGGTGCGGGGGAAGATGGCGATTCTCCTTCTGACTGGCTCGGTCAGGAGTGATGGCCCCGGGGCGGCGGATGCTTGGTCGTGTGTGCCGCCCCGGGTGTCGGGCGCGTTCAGCGCCGGTTTTGCTCGCGGATCAGGGAGCGCAGGACCACGGCCGCGATGGCGACGGAGATGGCCGAGACGGCGACGGCGGCCAGGAGCGCGGTGAGGACGACACCGCCCACGACCACGGCCGCCACGACTGCGGGGCTGATCTGGACTGCCGGGAGCGAGCGTCGTACGGGCGCCGGATCAGCCGGAGCGTGGGTGTGTGCGGGCGGCGGGGTGGGGCTGTCGGGGTACTTGGGCAGGAACACGGTCGGACTCTCCTTATCTACTCGTCTAGGTATGTGAGCCGTTTATGACGTCCACGCCGGAGCGCGTGCCGGATTCGATGGCGGGGGCGAGGAAGGTCTGCGAGAGGTAGAAGCCGAAGAGGGCGATCAGGACGACAACCCAGGTGCGGACGCCGAGGAACTTGACCGCGCCCCAGGCGAAGAAGCCGAGGATGACGACGAGGGGCAGGCTGACGGTCACGGTGGGCAGGTCCTTTCAGCGGACGGGGCAGCGGTGGGTGCGGGCGGCCAGCTCGGCGGCGGCGCGGCTGTCGTAGTCGGCGGAGAAGCCGCAGCGCGGAGCCGTACAGGCGGCGGTGTGCTTCTCACGGCCCCGGCCGTCATACGCCGTGGCGACCTGGACGGGGCCGATGCGGGTGACATTGCGGAAGCGGCGGTTGGGCATGCTCAGCCCTCCTGCCGCAGGCTGGGGCCGGGGAAGTCGTGCAGGATGCGGGCGGCTTCGGCGGGGTCCGTGACGCGGTCGGCGGCTTCTTCGGCGAGGAGCCGGGCCAGCGTGGTCCGACCGCTGAGGGCCATCTCGCGGGCTGCTTCGAGGTAGTCGGCGGCGGTGTTGAAAGAGAAGAGGGGCACGGGTCAGCTCCCGGTCGGGGCGAGGTGGGCGGCGATGGCTTCGGCCATGGGCGCGGGGACGCCGAGGCGAGCCCGGAGGGTCGGGGTGTCGATCGGTGTTCCGGTGCGGGTGTGGTGTTCGGCGGCGACCTTGCGGGCGTGTTCGACCAGGGCGGCCGGGACGGGTACGGCGGGCCGCTCGGGCGGCGGTGGCTCGATGGCCGGTGGTGTCGGCGGCGGTTCCTCGGAGGCGAGTTCGGGCGCGTGCCCCTGGTCCACGGTGTGCTCCGTGTCCTCGCGGTCCTTGTGGTCTTGGCCGGTTGTCGCGGGGGCGGTGTGGGCGAGGAGGGTTCCGCCGAGGAAGGCGACGGCGGGCCAGCCCGCGACGAGGATGCGCAGCCAGGCCGGGACATCGTTGAGGTCGAGTAGGCCGGCGGTGGCGACGTTCGCGCCGAGGGAGGCGGTGAGGGCGATGACGAACCAGCACCACCCGCCCGCTTTCGCCTCACCGGTCCGCAGTCGGCGCCAGGCGGCGACGAGCAGCAGGTCGACCGAGACGGGATAGGCCCACGCTTTCCACCCGTCCTGACCGGCAGCCGAGGCGATGTCGTGCAGGTGGGCGAAGGACAGCGCGGCGGCGATGAGCGCTTGGACGAGCACCGCGTCGACACGGGCCAGTTGGGCGCGCATGGTGCGGCTCCTTCCGGTTTCAGGCATGGCGGGGGTAGGGAGTTGGCGCGAGGCGGTCACGCCGACCGGGGTGAGGGGTGGGCGAAGGTCAGTCGGTCACCGGGTGCGGCTGCACCGTCGGGGCCGAGGACTCCACGGGCCGTACGGGGATGTCGGGCCGGAAGGGCTTGAGCGTGGGCAGGTCGGGCACCAGATGGGCCGAGTCCCGGCAGATCCCGGCAGCGGCGCCGAGGGACAGGTATGGCGTGCGGATGCGGGACCAGCCGCCGGAGGTGTCACCGGCCACGGCCAGGCCGGGCAGTTCGGGAGCGATGGCGCAGGCGGCGAAGACCGCCTCAGGGGCGATGTCGCCGAGTGCCATCTTCGCGGAGGCTTCGTCGTTGACGCGGTGGCAGACCCGGCCGGTGAGCTGGGCCCGGAGCATGGTGGCGCCCTTGCCCAGCTCGGCGCCGAAGCGCTGTCCGCAGACCTCCAGGTAGATCCCGGCGGCGCGGCCGAGCTGGGCGAGGCGGATGAGCTGGGTGACCATCTCGTCCCGCCGTTCCTCGTCCTTCTTGGTGGCGACGAGGAAGAGTTCCGCCACCTCGTCGACGAACAGCACGATCGGCACCGGGCGTTGGCTCTCGGGCAGGCCCCAGATGTCGGAGGTGATCTCCTCGTCTGGTGTGCCCGGGGCAATGCCCTGCCGGGCTTTGATCAGGTCGTAGCGGTCCTCCATTTCCTTGACGAGCACGGGCAGCAGCTCGGCAGCTTCGTCGGGATCGGTAGCGAGGGCTGAGAGCCGGGAGGCGAACGGCGCCAGCTCCACGCCCCGCTTGCAGTCGATACCGACCAGGGCGACGGACTGCCGGGCCAGTCCAATGACCAGGTGGCGCAGGTACATGGACTTCCCCGACAGCGTGGCACCGAGGGTGAGTTGGTGCGGAATGGTGCGGTAGTCGCGCACGAACGGGGTGGCGTCCTCCCGCAGCGCCACGGGTACCTTGAGGAGTTCGGCGGCGGCCTTACGAGGCATTCGCACGTTTCGCAGCACGTCGAAGCCGACGAGCCGCAGTTCGACCACGCCCGGCTTGACGGTCGAGACGTACACGGCGTGAACGCCCCAGGCGTGCCGCAGCCGTTCGGCCGAGGCAGCGACGTCGGCGGGTTCCTGCCCGGGAGCGAGGCGCAACCGGAGCCGCAGCCCGGTCGAGGTGGGCCGGATGATGCCCCGCCGAGGCGGTACCGGCCGGACCTCCCGCCGGGTGGTGGCCTTGACGGCGAGGACCCGCAGCCGGGACGGCGCCACGGTCAGCCCGCATGCCTCCATGACCGAGCCGTACGAGCCGAGGAGCCGGGCGGTGGATATCGGCAGGCCGACCGTGGGCCAGTACACGCGGGGGTGCTTGGCCCGGGTGTAGGCGGCCCCGCCGCTGAGTACGGCGACAGGACCACCCACCTCCAGAAGTGTCACCAGGTCGCTCATCAGGCGGTGGCCCCCATGGCGGCCGGGAAGGCGGCCGGAGTCACGGCGGCGGCGCGGAAGGCGATGCCGTGTCGCTGCTGCCCGTTGAACACGCTCTCCCACGGCCGGGCAACCAGCCCCGGCAGCGAGACCGGCGCCCCCAGCGTCAGCCCTTCGGCCACACCGCCCTCAGGCACGGTGACCTTGACCAGCGACGATTCCCCGTCCTCGATGTAGACGACGCCGAGCGTCATCAGCGCTTCCCCGCTGACGGCGTCCTTGGCGATCTCGCCCGTCTGCCGGTCCCGGACCTTGGGCTCAGGGGCCTCAGTGAGCAGGATCGTCGCGGCCGAGGTCTCAACACGAATGGTACGCAAGGCAATTCACCCATCTACTCGTCTATACATGAAGGGACCTGCGAACCCGATCTCCGGGCTCACGTTGACCACCCTGCCACACCACTTGCCCACTCGTCTATACGAGTATGCTTGTTGGGGTGTACGAGTCGGAGAAGCGTCCCCCGCGCACCACCGCACATCACCCCATCACGTCGCCGGAAGCTGATACGACAGCACGTAGGCATCCGCCGCCATGACTGTGTCGCAAACCTCTACAGCTCGCCCTTCGGCGTCGAAGGCGGTCCGGATCAGGTGGATCACCGGCACACCGGAGGCCAGCCGGAGCGTCTTCACCTCAGCGGGCGAGGGCATCCGGGCGCGAATCTCCTCCTCGAAGTGGTCGAGCCGGTGCCCCAGCTCTTCGAGCCGGGCGTAGATCCCGCCGGGCCCGGGGTTCAGCTCAGCGATCGGCGTACCGCGCGCGATGTCGAGGGGGAGATAAGAGGTGGCGAACTCGACCGGCCGTCCATCGAGCAGATACCGGCGCCGACGAGCCAGCACCCGACGCACGGAGCCAAGCCGTGTCGAGACGTCCTGACTGGCCTTTTCTTCCTTGACCTCAAGGCTGTCGACCTGCGGGTGACTGCCGGCGGCGTTGGCTTCGACGATGAAGGCAGCCTTGCCCTGTTCCCGGTGGCGCCGGGCGAACCGGTCGGAGGCGAGTCGCCGCACGGGCGGCCGGGGCCGGACGAAGACGCCCTTGCCGTGCTCGGCGTGCACGAGCCCTTCGCCCTGGAGGACGGAGAAGGAGTTGCGGACCGTCATCCGGGATACCCCGTAGTGGTCAACAAGCTCAGCTTCCGAGGGCAGTTTTTCACCCTCCTTGAACCGCCCACGGTCGATGGCCTCGCGCAGCTGGTCGGCGATCTGCCGAAAGACCGCACGATCACTCGTGGGATCGAGATCACCGAGGAAGCCGGAAGGAAGAGAGGGCACGTGTACTCCTTTAGATATCTAGACGAGTGGGCGATTGTTGTTGCTACGGTGGAGAGCCTAGCCAGCCGAGAGGGCCGAGGAACGTGAGCACTGACCGTCCGCACTCCGTGAGCGTCGCCGGAGTCATCGTCGACGACCAGGGCCGCGCCCTCTTGATCAAACGCCGTGACAACGGCAAGTGGGAACCCCCGGGCGGCATCCTCGAACGCGAGGAAACCCTCCCCGAAGCCCTCCAGCGCGAAGTCCTCGAAGAGACCGGCATCAAGATCGCGCTTCCCGCGACCCTGACCGGCGTCTACAAGAACATGACGGGCCTGATCGTCTCGCTGGTCTTCCGCTGCGAGGCGGCCGACGGCACGCCGACCACCGGCGACGAGACCCGCGCACTGCGCTGGGCCACCCGTGATGAAGTCACCGAGCTTGCCGACGAGGCATACGCGATCCGCGTCCTGGACGCATTGGACGCGGCATCCCCGCCGGCCATCCGCGCCCACGACGGCGTGAAACTCGTCTAGCCCGAACCCGCTGCACATGGCGGCCTACCAGCATGAAGGAACTTGTATGCACGAGTATACGAGCACAGCCCGGGTCTGGGGACTCACTTGCCCAGGATTTCCGGAAGAGGTGAGCCGGGCCCGCCGCTGGACCCGCGACATCCTGCGCGGATCCCCCATGGCCGACGACGCCGAACTGATCGTGAGCGAGCTGAGCGCGAACGCGATCCTCCACACGGCCAGCGGCATGGAATCCGGCAGCTTCCACCTCGCCCTCGCGGTCTCCCGGCAGGTGATCGCCCTGTCGGTGACGGACGGCGGAGGAACAGGGACTGCCCCGAAGGCCGAGCACCAGGACGGCGAGGCCGAACACGGCCGGGGCCTGGGCATGGTCACCGCACTCGCCCACCGGGTCATCGTCCACGGCAGCGAGGGCGGCTACACGGTCACCGCGGAACTGTTCACCGGCCCCCGACCGGGAGACCACCTGTGCTGAAGGACGAAGCCCACCGGGGCTACTGGTGCGAGTGCTGGACCGAAGAACTCACCGACGAGGGCGAGTTGGTACTTCGAGCGTCCTTCGACGCCTACTCGGCACCCCAGGCAGACAGATGGGTTGCCGTCGCACTCCGCACCATCTCACCGGCATTCGACCCAGAAGCATCCGAGCAGGCATGGCAGTGGCTGTACGACGGCCGCATAGAGACACGACGAGCCCTCCTGCGCTCAGAGCCCTGCACCGTGTCCGTCACCCTCTTCACCACCCGCATCACATGGACAATCCGCCCCGTGATCTTCCTGCCACTGGCACACCGGCAGGGCACCCAACTTCCGGTATGCGCATACGACTTCAAGCCGCTCGACGACGGCCATCAGCGGTGACGGCCTCCATTAGCGTGGCCCTATGACAGAGGCAGGGAAGGCCACGCGGAGGCTCAGACAGCTGAACGAGCTGACAGATATGTACGACTTCCTGGACGAAGTCAGGCTGCGTCCGGGCATGTGGGTGCGAGGCGGGTCGCTCCTGCACCTGGAGTCCATGCTGATCGGTTACACAGCGGCCCTTGGGGTCCATGGCCTCGACGAGGACTGCAACCTTCGTGCCGGGAGCCAAGGGCCGTTCGCCCAGTGGCTGTGGAGCCGCCTAGGGATGGCATACCCCAGCTCACTGGGTTGGGCGGTCGAGATCGAACGCAGGGCAGAGCAGACCGACGTGCCTGCCCTGGAGATGTTCTTCGAGCTACTGGACGAGTTCCGCGCCACAGGCCACGGTGCCCACCAGGTGAATCCAGCCGGACAAGCATCCACCGAGGCTGAACAGCCCCAACAGTCCGACTGAGTTACAACTTTCTCTACTGGTTCAAGCCCCGGCTGCGCTCCGCTCCGCCGGGCGCGCTTCCCGGCTCTGGCCGCGCCCGCGCTCCTGCCTTCGGCCCGCTCGGCGCCGCCGACGCCGACGCGCGCCCTGGTTAGGGTTGGCTGGCGGCATGTGGTCAGAACACGTCGTGGCTGGGGCGGTCGGCTCCACGACTTTAGGCAGCCACTTTGGGGCGAGCCTCGAAGATCATGGCCCCAACGTCGTGCTTTACGGGCAGGTCCACTGACTGCCCGACTCGCCATGAGCTTACGGGGCCATGATCACTCGCCCCAAAGCAGCTCCAGCCCAAAGTCGCTCCGCCGACCTATCGATTGACAGCCTCCAGAACGGTCGCCACCACTGCAGCGATAGCTGAAGCCATGCCCAGCACTGCCGGAAGCGCTTCACGGCGCATCATTCGGTCTGAGGAAGACGGCTCCGGAGTCTCATTGATCACTTTTGTGTCAATGAAGTAATGCTCCACAGATAGCCGGGGCTTGCCCTCAGTGATCAGGGAGAGAGTCACAGACTGCCCGGCAGGCATCAGTTCGGGGCCGTACTTGACTTGGCTTCCGCTCACTTCGAATGCGCTGACCGTAGGGCTATCCAGTAGCACGACTAGGCGACCCAAGTCGAACTTGATCGGTCGCCCCTGGTCGTAGTGCTCACTCGCTACTGCATGACGCCCCGTGCTCCGCAAGCGGAGCTTGACGACGTGTGGATCCCGTAGATGCTCTCCGTTGTAGTTGACCGTAAGAGCTCCGGGGAGGGCATGCGCGTCGCCAGCCAAAAGTCTGGAAATGTCCATCCTGTACGAGATGGCACGATTTGCCGGGAAAAGCGCTCGCCGGGCGTAGAGAACGCCCACCACGCCAGCAACCAAGGCGACAAGTGCAATGATGATCGTTAGGAGGTTGAACCCTCGTCCATCAAGCCAGTCCGCAGCCATGAAGCCCCCTCCAACGCTCACGCAACACCCTCTCGCTCGCCCGTCTCTGACGGCCCATCGTTCATCCTGCCATCCTCTTGCGAAGTCCCACTCGCGTGCCAGAGCAGGCGGGGACCAGCGGGAAATGACGGGGACGCACAGAACCCCACAGGCCACCGCTTTGCCAGCTCAGCCCACCAGCGGATACGCGATCTTCCAGACTGGCGACGGCCCCGAACGGAGTCTCGGGGCCGTCGTCGGGCCGTCGAAGGGTGCTCAACAACAACCAACGCTAACAACCGCCGACAGCTAAGTCGCAGTTCACAGCGTTGATCGTTCATGTAATTGCAGGCCAGAGACCCGGCTCTTCACTTCTTCGGCTACTGATCGCACTCGACGGCCCTTGACTCGCCCATTGAGACTCCACTGACCTGACGTCGGCGCGGATGGAGACCTCAGATTGCGCTGGGTATGTACCTCGGTGCGACAAGCTCGGCCAGCACCCGCAGTCGTGCGTAGTAGTCCCTGCAGTACTCGTCATCGATCAGGGGCAAGACCTTGTCGAGGTCCGTGATGCACGCCCAGAGGATCGCGACTTCGTCATGATCCAGCCCGCCGCTCAGCTCTCCCATGACCAGACCCGCAACGCTTGAATCAAGCAGGACCAGCTCCACGCCTGCGATGTCCACACCGCGGAAGCGGCCGGGGAACGGCGCGCGCCGGTGCTCCTCCCACAGTGGGCGGAGCCGGTCGTTCAAGTCTGGCTTACCCATGCTCTGATTCTCTCCAGGCGGTGACTCGTTCGAAAGCGGGGTCCAGCTGTACACAGCGAAGTACAGCAACCGGTGCGACCGCAGCCGACCATCACTGCACGTATGCGGCCGGCTGGTCAGCCCAGCAAGCCTCAGCGACCGCCGCGCCCGTAGTTCGCATCGAGAAGCGCGCACGTCGAGGATGGATTGACTCAGTAAGCGCTACGCCGATGTCTTCAATCTGCTAAACCAGTGGTCATGGACGAGGGATTGGCAGCCTTGATCGCGGGAGTAGCAAGCTTAATCGGCGGCCTCGCGGGAGCTCGCATGGGCAGTAAAGCAACAATCGCCTCAGCTCGCTACAAGGGGCGACAGGAGGCATACCATGCCCTCACAACAGCACTAAACCAGTTTCGCCATTCCCTTGAAGCCAACGACTTTACCCAAGCAAGCTTTGAGGCGGCCGACCGGAGAGTCCACGACGTCGTCAACGATGTCTCGCGAGAAGGCCCTCCGAAGGTGGCCAAGATTGCAAAGGACATCCGCCTACGCTGCCTGGAGATCAGGCAGGAAGTCGAAGGCGGGAATCTTGGCTCTCTCGATCAACGGGTTGCAGCGTGGCGAGCACGGATCTTGCCACTTCGGGATGATCTAGACGAGGCCATCTTCAAGCATGGTATCTGACGCGCCATGCCAACGCCGTGGATGATCGCAGCTTCCCAAGCTGATGGCTTGGTGCCCGGCCTTGACCCGATCGGGCGGTGCTGATCGGCTGAGCCCATGGCTACGGACCCCAGCGAGTACGACAAGGCAATGCCGATCGTGGCAGCCCATCTCGCGAAGATCGAGCGAGCGGTTGACCGGACCCTTGCCTCATATGCGGGGCAGCCGTTCACGGCGGTCCATCAGGCACTTGCCGAAGCACTGGAAGACGAGGGCGCTCAACGAGTCGTGCCCCAGGTCGTCGAGGAGTTGGCACGCCAGATCTCTGGTGCATCGACCGAGCCAAGAGGAGCGGCGGGGTGAGTGTCTAACTCCGTGACAACGCCGACGAGCAACGGCAGACGCCCGTGAACGTCAGCAGACCATCAGCACAGCTCAGAGCCACACCAGACCAAGGCAGCGCCCCCACCCAAGTTGCTTCGGGACGAAGTGGTCGCTCCGTTAGGGTGCGCCGCATGATCAACGAGCCCCCGACCTGTCCCGCATGCAGCCAGCCAATGAAATCTGGTGGCCTGGTGCTCACCGAACGGGAGGACGACGGCCGGCGGACCTGCCGGTCGCTGTGGCGGTGTGCCGATCGGCATATCTGGTGGAGCTGGGCAGACCGGCCGGATGAGCCACTGGAGGTCTGCCCGGTCCCAGGGCTGTTCCGCTGACATCCAACGTTGACATCAACGAGCACGGACGGCGGCGACAACCAGCGGCCATATGCGGCGCCAGTGCGCGAGGCGAGTCCCCACCACGCCGCGCTCGGATCGAACTCCTAAAGCGGGTGTCGCAGGTTCGAATCCTGCCGGGGGCACAACGCATTACCGCTCTGACCTGGGGTTTCCCCCCCAGGGAGGGCTCCTACTCGGCCTCGGACTTCTCGTCCGGGGCCGTTTGCGTGAGCGGACGGAGAGTTGATCTCCCGAATACCGCCCAACGGATCAGCATCACCCGGCACGGACTCCGGGCCGGGATGCTCCGCGTCGTCGGGCTCGGCCTCCGCTTCGGGGGCGGTGTTTTCGGAGGTGGCGCGGGCGCGCGGTACGAGCCGGGCTGCGGCCTCGGCGATCGCCAGGTCCGCTTCGGGGAGCAGGCTCGTGTACGTGTCGGCCGTGATGGTGATCGAGGAGTGGCCGAGCATCTCCTGGATATCCTTCAGGTCAGCCCCGGCCGCGTGGGCGAGCGTCGCGGCACCATGGCGGAGATCGTGGAGCCGGACCGGCGGGAGGCCGATCTCCTCATACAGTTCGATGAACCGCCGTGTGACGTTGGCTGGGTGGAGCAGCTCACCGTTCTCCTTGGTGAAGACGCGTCCGGTCTCCACCCAGGCGCTCCCCCACTCCTTGCGGTCCTTGTCCTGCTGGGCACGGTGCCGCTTGAGAGCCTGAACCGTGTCGGAGTCCAACGCGATGGTGCGGGCGCCGGCGTCGGTCTTGGGGTCGTCCTCGTACACCTCCCAGCCGTCCACGACGAGTTGCTTGGCGACGGTGATGAGACCGGCGCCCAGGTTGGTGTCGGTCCACTTCTGCCCGCACGCCTCACCCCGTCGCAGTCCGCGAAACGCGATCAGGTGGAACAGCGCGTACAGGCGGTCCTCCGCGACGTGGTCGAGGAAGAGGCCGGTGTGCTCCGGTGTCCAGACCATCACTGACGAGGGCTTTTCGCCGGTGCTCTTCCAGTGAAGGATGCGTTCCTCGGTCCATACGAGGGCCTTGGGTCGCTTGCCCGCATCCAGCACACCGGCCGAAGCTCAGCACCCAACCGCCGCGCCGAAGCCGCCCGCCAACAATCGACCATGGCAGGCTCGATCCCCACTCAGCAGACCGGAAACAGTCGGCTCCCCTCGGTGGCTCCATCGCCTACCAAACAGCAGCACGGACAGCGCCGATAGACACCGTCAGAACCGCAGGGGTTGCGTTCCTCCGGGATCGGAGGAACGCACGACGCTTTCCCGGATCACGCTATCGCTGGCGCGCAGGGCCGCCGTCAGTTCTCCTCGCAGTTCGTCTGGGAGGATCCCAACACCGAGGGCGCAGGCGCGCACCAGCGCGCGGCATTCCTGCACTTGCCGGTCCGTGGCGATCTCGGTGAAAAGAGGATGCGCCAGGTTCTCGCGGGCCGCGTAGCCGTCTTGGGCGTCCGTCGTCTTGCGGTGGAGGTGCTCGACGATGCGGCGCGCGGCGGGCGCCTCGGCCGAGCCGATCGCGTCGAGAACGGTAAGGCCGAGCCGGATGTCGAAGATGGTCATTCCTGGTTCCGTCTTACGCTCAAGGAAAGCGGCTGTCAGGTCTGTCAGGTGGCCGTCGATCGGCTGCCCAGCGTCGCGGCGGCACAGCACGGTCAGGCAGGCCGTGACGGCTTGCTCCCAGGGATCGCCAGGCATTGTGTCGGCAAGGAGGACAGCAGCCCACGCTGTGTCACCTGCAGCGAGAGCGGCGACTACGGCGACTTGGCGCCCGTCGAGCATCCTTTTGCCTACACCGCGGTGAGCTTCGATGTGTGCCTTGGCCTCAGCCCAACGTCCCGTGGTGGTGAGGGTGCGCGTGCCGTCGGCGAGGAGCACGCGCCACAGCCACGCGCGGACCTCATGGCGGTCCTCGTCGGTCACAGTGAGGTCCGCCGGTACGGCGACACCCTCGAACTGGGCGGCTGCGCCCGCCTCGACCGCCCCATACAGGTCGAGCAATCGTTGACGTCCCTCGTCTGCGCGGCCGGCGCGGATCTGGAGGCGGGCGAGGTTGACCACCGGTTCCAACCCTCGGATCGCGCTCATGCCGGGCAGGAGGCAGGCGTGGAGGTAGGCGGCGGCGTGCTGGCGGCACATCTCGCGGGCGAGGTCGGGAAGGCCGAGATCGGAGGCGATGAGCGCGGCCTGGTTGTAGACCGCCGATGCGAGCCCTTGATCGCTCTTCTTCACCGCCGTGTCAGCCAGTTCCACGAGGCCGCGTACGCGCTCAGGCAGCGGCAAGCAGGCGGGTCGGAATCGGGCGACGAGCGGAAAGCGCTGGGCTATGGGTCCGTGCGGGTCCATGGGTCCCCCGGGGCGTAAGTGAGGACTGCGGAGCGACGGTGCCCGCCAGCCGTACGCCGACGGGCACCGTCCACTACACGTGGGGCGTCACTGCCAGTCGACGACGATGCGGTTCAGAGGAGTGTCGAGAGCGAAGAGGCCGGGGCGCTGCTCGATGGCCGGGGCGTCAAGGGACTGGATCTCGAACGTCGCCTCACGGTCGCGGTACTCGCGGTCCCAGGTCCGGATGGCGTCGGCAACCTTCGCGGCCAGCTCGTCGCTGCCGGGGCCGTGGCCGATGATGCCGAACTCCCAGAGCTTGCCACCGTCGGGAGTCTTCTCCGTCGACAGACGCCGGGCGAGGTAGGTGACGGCGCCCTTGTCGACAGTCGCGGTCGAGGAGGGGTAGGGGTCCTCGGTGAGCAGAGTGCCCTTGGCACCCTGGGGGAACAGCATGCGGATCAGGCCGGAGGGGAGGGAGCAGGTGAGGAACAGTTCCATCCACTCCGGCGACTCCATGGCGCGGACCATCATGCCGGTCCACTCCTCGGTGCGCGGCTGGTCCAGGACGCCGGCGAGGACCTCGGCGTCGATGCTCTGTCCAGCGGGGGCTTGCAGTCGGACGGTGCCGTCCGCGCTGAGCGGGACGGCGCGACGGTCGTCGTCGGCGATGCCCCTCCGGAGAGGCATGAACGTATTCATTTCGCTGCTGACGGACATCCATCGGCCGTCGCGCTGCTCGTAGGCGATAGAGCGGGAGACGGTGCCCTTGAGGCGCTGGGGGACGAGGAGCCGGCCGCCGGGCGCGAGCTGCTGCAGCCAGACGTGCGGTACGCCGTGCGCGCCGACAGTGGCGATGATCCGGTCGTACGGCGCTCCTTCGACGTAGCCGAGGGCCCCGTCTCGGGTCACGGCCTCGACGTTGGTGATACCGGCGGCGGCAAGGTGCGCCCGAGCGCCCTCCACCAGGTCGTCGTCGACGTCGAGGGTGGTCACGTGTCCGCGCTCGCCGACCAGGTGGGCGAGCAGGCCGGCGTTGTAGCCGGTGCCGGCGCCGAGTTCGAGGATGCACTCCCCGGGCTGGGCGTCGAGCTGGTCCAGCATGAGGGCGACGACGCCCGGCTGGGAGGCGCAGGAGATCGACGTGCCGTCAGTGTCGTACTTGATGTGCACCGGCGCGTTGGCGTAGGCGTCTTCGAGCGACGCATCCGGCACGAACACGTGGCGGGGCACGGTACGCAACGCAGTCTCGACGGCTGGAGTGCGGGCGTGTCCGTCCGCAAGGAGCTGGTCGACCAGGGCGTTACGGAGGCGCTCGGCGTCCGCTGTGGGGGTGGTGATCGTGTCGGTGTTCACCGCGCTGACGCTATCGGTGTCAGCCTCTGCCTCGCTGGTCAACGCGGTGTTGTCGCTCGTTCCCATGACTACCTCTCGTGCGATGTTGGACATAGCGCTCTGGTCACCCCGGAGGAGACCGGCGCGGTTGGAATGGAAGATCACGTGGTGGGCAAGGACGGCTCGCAGACCGCGAGTGAGGGCGCCTTGATTGGCGAGGGAAGCCAGCGTGGCGCCCGCTCCCTCGAAGGCGGACACCCACCCGTCGTGCCCGGCAAGCGGGCCACTCGGTCGACACAGGCTGTGGGCGTCGACGGTCATCAGCTTGCGCATCGCAGGCGCCAGTTCGGCGGTCCGCTCGGAGGGCAGATGGCCAGTCGCCGGCCGAAGCGCGGCGACCTTCGCCCACGCATCACCCTGTTCGAACCAGTCCAGGCCGGCCGCCCGCATCATCGCGCTCGCCAGCAGTACGGCGGTTTCACGGTGCCCAAGGTTCTCCGGGGCAGGCTGATGGGTGAGCAGGTGGCGGCTGTCCTGGTGGAACAGCTCGTGAGCGACATCCATGGCGTCGGTCCCGCCGAAGGCGTCGGTCTCGGGTTCGTAGTGGCAGGGCAGCCATGACACGGCCGTGCCGTCGTCGACGAGGTCGCTCAGCAGCGCTTCGACGATGGGTGAGGGCTCGGCGGCGCGGTACCGCAGCGGCCAGGGCTGCTTGTTCATGAACCACCAGCCGGTGAGCTGCCCGTCCGCTTCGGCCGCGAGCAGGACGGGGGCGATGCGTTCGGCGATGGCGCGCTGGGCGCTCTCGCGGTCGGCGAAGGTGATGTTGTGTTGCTGCCAGCGGTCCGGGGGCATGCGGGGGTCCTTCGGTCGGCGAGGTCAGGCGATGAGCAGGCAGGCGTCCCAGGCGGATCGGGGCGGTGCGGCGGTGCTGGACGCGAGGAGGGCCAGGGCGATACCGGCTGCGCCGTCGAGGAGGCCGGGGCCGCGCTCCTCGTCCTGCATGAGCGTCGTGGCGGCGTGTACGGGGTCGGTGTCCGGCGGGTGGACTGCGGCCAGGAGTGCCGGGATCATGGCGCGGAGCTGTCCGACGGTCGAGGGGTGGGCGTCGTCGGCGGCCCGGGCTGCGACGTGGGCAAGGCCGGCGAAGCCGTGGCATAGGGCGTTGTCCGTCGTGGCCTTGAGCTGGGCGGGGTCGGTGAGGGCGGCCACGAGCGCGTTCTCGGCGTCCAGCTGACGGTTGACGTCGCCGAGGGCGAGCGCGGCGAGTTGCTGGGCGCGGGCCAGGCCGGCAGTGCCGTAGCACCAGGACGGCCTCCGTGGTGCGGACGGGGTGAGGGGTCCGGTGCGCAGCTCATCCCGGGTGACCCAGTATGGCCAGGCCGGGCCTCGGCCCGTGTCCTCCTGCCAGCGGTCCAGCCATGCCAGGATCCGACCAAGTGCTTCGTCGTGGCCGTCGACGAAGGTGCCCTGCCGGGCGGCGAGTGCCAGCAGCGCGAGCACGCCGCCGATGCCATGCGCCATGCCGCTGTTGGCGTGCCCGCCTGGGAAGTGGTCGTCCAGGCGGCCCGACGGCCCCGTGTCCGTCCACCAGCCCGGCAGTACCTCTCCGTCGTCCATGATCGGTTGCGTGAGGCGTACGCAGTAGTCGAGGACAGCGAGCAGGGCGGGGGCGCTGGGGTTGCGGCGCAGGAGGTAGGCGCCGTAGCCGGTCAGGCCCCGGATGATGTCGAACTCGGCGAGCGCCGGGAGGCGTCCGGCGTCCATGCGGCGGTGAGCGGCGTCGAGGCGCCGGTTCACATCGGCCGTCATCTGCCGGTCGAGAGTGTCAAGAGCGCGCCCATAGGCGCCGGTCAGGTGATCGGCGGCGCAGGCCAGGGCGTGCGCGAAGGCGGGCGCCCCGTAGAAGGGGTGGCTGTCGGGGCCACTGGTGAGCGGTGCGCGGGAGGCGGCGGCGAGCCAGTCGTGGGCACGCTGCCACGGCCCGAGGCCAGCCGCAGCTCGCTCGATATGCAGCAGCGCGATGCCGGGAAGGCCATGGGCGAGGTGCTGCCGACGTCCCGCTGGGCCGAGGGGGGCGCTGTAGGGGTCGACGAGCTGATCGGCGACGGCGTCGGCCAGGTCCAGCGCGGCCTGTGCGGTCACGGTGTCCTCCCTGTGGTGCGGGCGGTCCAGGCCAGGGCGGCAGCGCGGGCGAGGTAGAGGCAGACCTCTTCTTCGGGGAAGTTCACCGCGATGTGCCGTACGAAATGGACGTGCAGCAGCGAGGTCAGGACGTCATCGAAGGCGATGCCCTGCGTGTGGGGGCCTGGCAGGTGCCGCCGGTACGCGGCGAGCGCCGCATCGCGATCGGCCCACGCCGACACGATGGCCGCTCCTCCGGGGGCGCCGCGCAGCGCCGCCCAGTCGTCGCCAGGGTCGGCCAGACGTACGGCATCAGTGAACTGCGGGCGTGGTACGGACACCGGCGCTGTGGGCGGGATGTGGTCGATCAGCCAGCGCATCCCGGCTTGCGTGCTGCCGAGGAACGCGGAGGCGATAGCGACGGTGTGCGCGACCACCAGCGCGCGCTGGTGTGGGCGCCGTGGCTGGGAGAGCTGGGCCAGGATGGCGCGCGAGTCTGCCCGGAACACTTCCTCGGCCGCGTCCCATGCCGCTCCGGAGCCCCAGCGGCCCATCTCGCGATAGGAGGTGGGATAGCGCAGGTCCGCCAGCAGACCGGCTCCGCTCAGCTCGTCGGCCCACTCGCTCACCGTGCGTGCCGTCTCGGCGAATGCCTCAGGGGAGGGGAGCGCGATGCGCAACCGCAAGTGCTGCTCGGGGTCCCGGAAGCGGATGAACCACCACGGAGGGCTACCGAGCCGTTCGAGGAGATCAGGCAAGTGGCGGGAGAGCAGCGTGTCCTGGCGGCGAGCATCTCCGTACAGGGTGGCCAGTAGCACCGACGAGGCGGCCGGGGTATGCCTCTGTGCCGGGGAGAAGGCACGGGCGGGGGTGGGAACGGGCAGGGGCGGCCACGCCGGCGGCCGGGTCGCCTTGAGCGGCACGACTACCTCGTGAGCGCGACCGTCGCACCAGCCGAACGCCTCCGGTTCCGCGCCCTCGACGAGCACGGCCAGGCCCACTCGGTCGAGGTGCTGGCGCAGCAGCGTCCGGTGACCGGCCTCGTCGAGGTCGAGGTACAGACGCCGGTCGTCCTCCACGAGGTAGACCCGTCGAGGCAGCCGCCGCCGGGCCCGCCAGTCGGTGAGGGCCGAGTCCCATGCGGCACGAGGACATGCGCGGCCAGGCAGCTCGGCCGCCTCCAACCGCCAACGTGCCGGGGCGAGCACCGAGCGGCCGTACCGCACGCGCGGCAGGAACGGCATCGCCGCTGCGGCGCCCCAGTCGAACACGGTGACCTGCGCGCATTGAG
The DNA here is from genome assembly GCF_042802555.1 of Streptomyces sp. NPDC057474. Classification (NCBI taxonomy): domain Bacteria; kingdom Bacillati; phylum Actinomycetota; class Actinomycetes; order Kitasatosporales; family Streptomycetaceae; genus Streptomyces; species Streptomyces sp. NPDC057474. The sequence goes on from NZ_JBHVDX010000016.1 coordinate 34,617, forward strand.
CACGGGACAACTCGGCGAGGAATCGCACCAGTGGCGGAGTGTGCGTGTGCAGGCTGAGCGCGTGCATCCCGACGGCCTCGATGCGCTGACCACGCTCGGGGGCGGCCAGGTACATGCGGCGGCCGTCGCACCCCACCGCCAGGTCCGCAGGGGTTAAGACGTCGTCGGCAGGGGCTCGGTGTTCCTGGAAGCTGACCACGGTGGGCAGGACTCGCGGGCTCCGCGTGACGTGGGCGCTCTCGGCCAAAAGCGGCGGAAAGGAGAGCTGCGCGGGCACGGTGTTGCTGTCGGCGGTCGGAAGGTCAGCCAGCTCAGCGGCCAGGGCCTCACGGCCTGCGGGGGTCAGGACGCTGAGGAACCGGCCGGTGGAGACGCCAGCGCCGCGAGACACGCTCACGACCTCCAGCCGGAACCGCCCCCGCTGCAACTCGCCCACGTTGGCCGCATGGACCCGCACCCCCAGCTCCAGGTGCGGCGGCAACCGGGGCTCGTCAGGCCCTTCGTCCAGGGCGTCGATCAACTCGTCGGTGAGGACCACCTCGTCGCGGCCGTCGAGCACAGCGGCCTGCGCCAGCCGTACGAGGGCGTCATCCCGAGCGGAGACGCGAGGTCGACGGGCGCCGGGCGGGGTGCCCGGGTAGCCCTCGGGGTAGCCGGTGCCGCTGTCCGCGACGACTTCCTGGAGCGGCACCATCGTGCCGATCCCGTACCGCTCGTAAAACCGCTGGTGGTACGCGCCCCACGCCGCGGTGCCGTACGGGCGGGCACTGACTCGGATCAGGATGAGGGCGGCGCGCTCGATCTCGCGGGCGACCTCGTCCGGCAGGACGAGCTGCGCGTCCAGGTGCAGGTCGACCGCGACAGGGTGGCGGCGCAGGCCCGGCACGAGGGCCCTCATCCGCGCTGCGACGCTGTCCCGCCCATCGCGCGAAGTGCACTCCTTCAGACTGGTCCGGATCGCCCGCAGCTCGCGCACGATCTCTGCGACCGGAGGGTCGGTATCGGCGTCGGTCGCGTCGAGTTGGTCGAGCAGATACCCGAGGGCGTCGGTCTCGGTGCTCGGCGCGTGCAGGCTCGTGATCAGCACACGCCGCTGGATCAGCTCCACCAGCAGCCGGCGCACCTTCTCCGGCCCGGCCTCGGGGAACTCCGCCTGGAGCTTGTCGGCGAGCGCACCGGCCCGGATCGGCGCCCGTGTCGCGGCGAGGACTGCGCGCACGGGCCCGGTCAAGGCCAGGGATGCCTCAACCGCGCGAGCCTGATCGTCTTGGGCGTCGGATTGAAACGGCACGATGAGCCGGTCGCCGCGGCTCGTCACGGTGTTGTTGACGACCACGGGCAGTCGCTCGAGGAGGTCGGGGCAGGACTCCAACTGCTCGATGACGGCTGCCAACCACTCTGCGCCCGCATGACCGACGGCCACGTGTTCCACACCCCAGCCGGCGCGTACCTGTGGACCGAACTCAGCGGTGGTCACCCCGGCGAAGAGCCCGAACGGCGTCGCCCGGTGCTGGGAGCGCAGCAGGTAGCGGGCCACGGACAGTGACGTACGCCGGACGTCTCGCGTTGACGGCTCAGCGGCCGTGCCCACGGTCCGTACCTGCACGGCAAGGACCGGGCTGGCGTGTTCCAGGGCTTCGGCGAGGTCGCCGTTCGCCCAGACCGCGCGCAACCAGGCGACACAGGTGGCGGACCCGTTGGGAGAGCGATCGTCGAGGTCCGGAAGCGGAGGACACGGCAGTGTCGGCCGGGCAACGGCTCGTACGAGAGCGGTCGTGCCGGTTCGGAATGCTGTGAGCGGAGCAGCCACCACTACCTCCGTAGGTGAGGGACGGGCGGCTAGTGCCGCCACGCCACGAGGCGCGACGGCACCAGCCCGGAGAGACGTGGAGCCTCGGGTCAGGCGACGTTGGTGGTGCAGGCGCCGCAGGTGGTTCCGCAGTTGTCATCGGTCAGGTTGACCAGACCCGCCGGGTCGGCGACCTCGACGAGGGAGACGTCCAGGTCGAAGCCGTCCGACGTCCCCGGGGTCTGCTGGGGCGCGTAGGTGCTGCTCGGTACTACGGCGCTGCGTGTCATGCCAACTCCTCTAAATCGTTGGGATGTTGTTGTGCGGTGGTGCCCGCCCCCGGCCGTACGGCACAGCACTGCACGGTCGGGGGCGGGAGTCTGGTCAGACGGCAGCCGGCCGTCGCTCCATGAAGTAGGCGAGCGCCTGAGCCTTGAGGCGGTCGAGGCACGGTCTGCAGGAGCAGACCGGGGCGTGCTGCCCGTCCCACTGAAGCGGGCCGAGCCAGATCACGGGCACTCCAGTGCGCCCGCACCCGAGCCAGCAGTCACCGGTGACCCAATGCTCGGCCACGCGGGGAGTCATGCCTCGGCTCCGGTCCGTGTCCCAGGGGTGGGCGACCGGCAGGTCGGCCCACAGACCCAGAGCCGGAACAGCAGGCCCCGATGACGCACATCGCCCAGCACCTCGCCGCGCGCCCCCAGGTACCGGGCGCAGCGTGCGCACTCCATGGCCATCTGCTGGCGGGGACGGAGGCGGGCGAGGTCCGTGTGGGGCGGGGTCACCGCGGCCGGGGTGCTCACGCGTCGCCCCCAATGAAGAGTTCCGCCCAGACCTCTTTGCTGCGTGGACGCCTCTCCGGACCATGCAGGTCATAGCCCCAGCGGTCGGCGATGCCGTCGATCAGGAGCAGACCACGGCCTGACTCGTCGTCCTCATCAGCCTGGCCAAGGACCGGGAGGCGCGCAGGCGCCCGGTCCACCACCCCGACACGGACCCGTGTCGCGCTCGGCCGCCCGACAATCAGGCGGATCGAGTGGCACGGCGTGTGCCTGACGGCGTTCGCGATCAGCTCCGACATGATCAGCGCGGCAACGTCGGCGAGGTTGTCGAGGTGCCATACGCCGAGGGCGTCACGGACGAGCTTGCGGCCGATCTCGGCCGTGGACGGCTCGCACGGGAAGGACTGGCTGTAGGCGGGGTGCCCGGTGGGCGCGACCTGAACTGGCGTACTGAGACTCGTCATTGGGGTTGAGCCTTCGCGTTGTCTCGGCGCCCGGATCACCCCGGAGAAGGCATCAGGGGCGGGCCGGGCCGTCAACAGTCGCCCGCACCGGAGAGAGTGGCGGGCGACCAGTAACCAGACAACTCCCTTTCGCAGCACAGTGATTAGGGCGATCAGCCGTCCACCCGGCGGAAAGACCTAGGGCGATTTGACCTTCCCTTTACCTGGTGGTGGAGAGTGCGTGAGAGCTACCGTGCGTGCATGGACACCACGCGCAACACCGTTCTTGAGGCGTGGATGGCAGAACACGGCTACAGCTCCAACAGCCTTGCCGACTCTGTGAACAGCGCCTTAGAGCGGCTGACCGGGCGGCCCGGCGGCCTCGACGGCTCATCGGTTCGGGCCTGGAAAGCAGGCCGGGTCACGTGGCCCAAATCGGCTACCCGCAAGGCGCTTGCGGACGTCAGCGGCCTGCCCGCTGTCGCTCTAGGGTTCGTGCCACGGGGCCGGCCTTCGCCGACCCCAGCCTCACCGCAGCAGGAGGACCCCGACATGAAGCGCCGTACCCTCGTCGGCGGCCTTGCGGCGGCTGCCGCCGTAGCAGCAGCCGCCCCCGGCACCGCAGCGCCCCGCCGAATCGGCATGAGCGACGTCGACCGCCTGAACAAGCGCTTCGCCGAGATCATCGCCAACGACCACCGCCACGGCGGACAACTCGGCATCGAACAGCGGGCCGCCGCGCTCACCGACGAGGCACTGAACCTCCAGAACGCCGGCAGCGCCACCCAGCGCGTACGCAGCAGCCTCTACGCCTCCGCGGCGGCGTTCCGCTCATCGGCGATGTGGGCCGCCATCGACGGCCGCCGCTACGACGTCGCCAAGGCGCACATGCGTGAGGCCCAGGCCCTCGCCGAGATGTCCGGCGACCAAGCCATCAAATTCCGCATCTGGAGCCACGCGGGCACCATGTACCGGCACATGGGCCGACCCGCCGACGCGTTCGCCGCCAACGACGTCGCCCGCAACCTGCACCTCACCCGCCGTGACCCACTGTTTGCGTCCCTGGGCTTGGCCCGGCAGGGCGCCATCCACGGCGCGGGACAGGACCGCACCGGCACCCGCCGTGCGTTCGAGCAGGCGCAGGAGGCCATGCTGCGCGCCGACCCCGCCGACTACCGGCCGGTATGGATGCTCGCCTTCTACGACCAGGCCGAGCTGGACTCCCTGGCCCTGTCCGCCTACTTGGCGCTCGGCGCCTACCCGACCGCCGAGTACCACGCCCACCGCTGCCTGTCCGCCCTGCGGCCCCACATGGTCCGGTCCCGGGCCATCGCCACCACCCGTCTCGCACACGCCCAGCTCGCGCAAGGTGCCGCCGACGCTGCCACGGCCACCGCGATGAAGGTCCCCGCCGACGCCGCTACCCAGCACGCCCGGGTAACGCGCATGCTGCAGGAGTTCGGGGCTGCGCTGCGGGCCACCGCTCCGGGGAGCTCCACCGTGCAGACCTGGACCGAGCACACCGCCTCCTGGAGGATGGCCGCATGACCACGGCGCCCGCCATCGAACTGCGCACGTTCACCACTCTGGATACCGTCCGAGGCGATCTCCTCGACGTATACGCCGATGTGCGCGCCCCACTGCTCCACCTGCCGAACTATGCGGTCACCGCGTTCGGCGAGCGCCTGGACCGACACAGCGGCGAGCCGGGGTTCACGGCCGTCCTCGCCTACGCGGATGGGCACTCGGTCGGCTACGCCTACGGCAACACCATTGAGCACGGCGACCGCTACTGGCAGCGCACCACCCCCTCGCCGGCGGAGAAGTACACCGAGCGCCCGGCGGTGGCCCTGAAGGAGATCGGCGTCCGGCTAGCCTGGCGGAAGACGGGCACCGCTCGCCGCATCCACGACGCCCTTCTCGCCACACGCGACGAGCCGTACGTCACTCTCATGGTTAACCCGGCCGCCGGGGACGGAAAGGTCCATGCCCTCTACAAATCGTGGGGGTACGAAGACATCGGTCAGAGCCAGCCGTCACCGGCCTCGCCGATCCTCACCGTGATGATCCGCGTCATCCGCTGATCGGCGCTTACGACCCCGCCGTCTTCGAACGACACAGCTGCTGCCGTATCCAAAGCCATGGCCAGCGCCAGCCGCACCCATGGCATCGCGACTCATGGAATGCTGATCCACGCTCCGTTCAGCGTGACTTCGGGGCCCGCAGCCCTGGCTAGTGGCCCGGCACGCGGATGATCAGGCAGGGGGCGGGACCATGGAAACGTTCGACGTGGGCAGGCTGACGGACTTCGACTTCGAGGCCGTGTGCAAGGACCTCCTCGAGCTGGAATTCGGCGTTCGGCTGGAGATCTTCACCTCCGGGCCGGACGGAGGCGTGGATCTGCGGCATATGCAGGGAGACGATCCCGCCCTGATCGTGCAGTGCAAGCACTTCCACCGGTCCGGCCGAGCCAAGCTGCTGGCCCACATGCGGAAGGCGGAGGCCCCCAAGCTCGCCCATCTCAAGCCAGGGCGCTACGTCCTTGCCACATCGGTCGAGCTCAGCCGTGCCGCCAAGGACAAGCTCTACGACATGCTGCAGCCGTTCGTCAGGTCACCGGGCGACATCTACGGCAAAGATGACATCGATGCGCTTCTCCGCAAGCACGATCAGGTGGTCAGGCGACATCTGCGACTCTGGCTCACGAGCGCTTCGGTACTCAACTCCCTCATGTCCAAGAGCATCGTCACGCGTTCCCACGCCCTCGCCGACGCAGTCAACGCCACACTGCGCACGTATGCCGACAACGGCAGCCTCGGGGAAGCGCTGCGACTTCTTGACGATCGGCACGTGTGCGTGGTCGCCGGGGCTCCGGGAGTAGGTAAGACCACCCTCAGCCATGTGCTGTGTGCCCACTACGCGAGTCACGGGTACGACATCATAGAGATCTCCGAAGACGCGGAGGAAGCAAATGAACTATGGGACCCTGGCGTCCCTCAACTTTTCTATTACGACGATTTTCTGGGGCAAACCGCGATCGGCGAAAAGCTGGGGAAGAACGAGGACGGCCGCCTCATATCTCTGATGCAACGGGCGGCAAACTCCCCCAACAAAAGGTTTTTGCTCACCACGCGGGAGTACATTCTCGCGCAGGCCAGACAGAGGTACGAGCGCCTCGACAGACACCGTTTCGATATCCAGACGTGCGTGCTCGATGTGGCCGATTACACGTACGGGGCGAGGGCGTCAATCCTCTACAACCACGTCTCCACCTCCAGCCTTCCAGCCCGCACGAAGTCAATATTCGCATCTCCAGATGCGTACGCACCCATTGTCCAGCACGAGAATTTCAATCCGCGCGTCATCGCCGCGACACTGTCCGAGGCTGTAGCATTCGGGACCACCGGGAAGCGCATCGCGACCGAAATGGTTGCGAACCTGAATGACCCCGGCCGCGTTTGGGGTCACATCGTCAACCACCAAATCGGCGCATCCGACACCCTCCTACTTAAAACGCAACTATCCTTCCTGTCCGGTATCCGGATGGATACCCTTGAAAGCGTCTGGGCTTCATTGGGGGGTGCACTCCGGGACCTGCACAATGCTCTGAAGGTGCTGGACGGGACGATGCTTAGGAGCGTGCGTCACGGAGAAGTAGTGTTCGTGGAGTTCCATAACCCGTCGGTGCGTGACTACATGCGCGCTTTCATCTCTTCCGATCACTCCGAAATGAAGGACTTCGTCGGTCGCATCCGGCTCTTCGAGCAGGTCGAGTCGCTATGGTCCATGCTGTCCTCCCGTAACGCGGAGCAGGTGCTGAAAGCCTTGATGCGCTGCATGCCGGAGTTGGAACGGAGTGCGGAGCTTGCCTTCCGGTCGGAGACCGTCGTGGTAGAAGGTCACCACTCCGCGCATGACAACGCCCATCGGGCCCTGCTCTACCTGAAGCTGGGAACCGCCGTGACGTCCGAGCGTGTGCATGACATTGGCTGGCGGAGTATCAGCGAAGACAGCGTGATCAGCGAAGCATGGGATCAACAGACGGTTCAGGATATTCTCAGCTTTCTCGGCGATTCAAAGAGGCAGGATCTCAGAGAATTCCTCCCGCAAGCAGTCGACCAGGCAGCCGAATGGATAATGGAGTTCGATCTTTCGGATTGGCGATCCTTGAGCGACGCCCTGGATTTCGCCTCACTGCTGACGGATTTCGAAAAAGGCGAAGAGGCGCATGAGCATGTCGCAGGCCGCATGGACGATTACGCCGAATGGGCTCTGGAGAGCTGGATGGAACACGGTGATGGGTCCAGATATGACCTGACCGAGATGGAGGCCATCTTCCGTCATTACGAATCCGGGGATGGTGACCTTTACCGGCTTGACGAGGAGATTTTCGCCAAGGTCCGCGCTCTCGTGGAGGCATCGGCATCGTCCCTCAGCGCCCCGAGGACCCCGAGACGCCCTGCGCCCGCCCGTTCGACCGGGCCAACGGCGGCCGAGAGGGAGGGCGTGGCCCGCATGATGGCCACGCTCACTTCCGACGGCACCTGAGGCCGCTCGGCGGAGGCCCCGACTGCTCGGGCTCGGGCCGCCGAGGCCGCCCTGCTCGTGGCGCTGTCACGCAGTCAGACACGCACCGGTCGGCGCCGCAGGCACCCGCGCCCACCTGGTGCTGCGTCTGGTCATGGATTCTGACTCCATCCCAGCAGCACCCGCGTTGCTGCAATAGAGTCGGGATGGTCGGGGCCCAGGATGTGCTCGGTGTCGTCGGCTGCCTGTTCCAGTAGTTCGATGGCCTTGGTGGTGCGTCCAGCGTGCTGATAAGAGGCTGCGAGTTTGGTACGGGCGGTGAAGCTTTGCCCGGCAAGCGGCCCCGACGTGATGTCGATCCGCTTCGTGTCCTGGTCAGCTGCCGCGGGTGCGATGAAGCGCTTCTGCAGAGGTCCTGCGATGCGCTATGGTCGCCACCGAGCGGCATGATGTGAACGCCGTTTCCGAGCGGTTTCGCCCACGGAGGCCGTGCACCGGACAAGGGCCTTTAGGCCCCACACTCCTGCATGTAACCTGCGCTCCGCGCACGACGTCTTGGGGTCCGTGGGCGATCCCGTCTGGGAGACGATCGTGCCTAAGTCCGGCAGTAACCGCGTCAAGAAGCGCGCCCGGGAAGAGCACCGCAGGGCAGCCCGCAGCCGCAGGTACCCCGACGTGCGCACTGAGATCATGAACTCCGTTCCAGTCCTGCCTAGTACAGAACTCCTGCCGGTATGCGGCAAACAGCAAGGTGGCTACGCGATCTTCGGCATCGAGGTAGCCGCCTACCGGTGCACCCGCCCGGCTGGCCACGCCGTCCTCGACAACATGGGCGACGTACCTCCGGGCGAAACCTGCCTTGGCGACTTCAACTACGCCGTGCACATCTGCCACGGCGAGCACATGGCCCTCGTCGACCACGAAACCCGCATGAACACCGATACCGCAGATATGGCCGCCTGGTTCGAGGCCCAAGATCATGCCTATGCCGAAGAACAGGATCTCCTCCGCAGCGAGTTCGGCGAAGACGAGCAATTCTTTGCGGGCATGCCCGGATAGCCGCCTGCGCGCCGCAGGTCGGATCTCCCCAGTTTCGCCTTCCAGACCGCGAGCTCTATGCGTGCGCGATGCGTGAGCGGATGGTCCAGCACAGGGCGTCACGAGCAGGATGAGGTACGACGCCCCAGGGCGCTGATCAGGAAGAACAGCGCCCTGCGGCAGGGTGGAGCACCCCCCGGCAAGGATCCAATCCCACTCCTAAAGCGGGTGTCGCAGGTTCGAATCCTGCCGGGGGCACCAGTCCAGAAGGGGGCCACCTCCGAAAATTTCTGAGGTGGCCCCCTTCTGACATCCAGATCTTGCCCCTAACTGGTTGGCAGGGGTGCGACCGGGCGGACCGCAGTGAAGTCCTGAGACTCGTCGCGGGTGGCGGAGAGCAACAGCAGCCACTCGTCGCAGCCCTGCCACGGAGATAGGTCGCCGCCACCTCCTCGCACCACCCGCGGTCCGTCGCCGGTACGGGGGCGTGCATCCGCCGGCGCGTCCGTGAAATGCGGGATCCACACATCGGCGCAGACCTCGTTCGCCGACCCCATCGCCGCCAAGCCGAAGGCGTTCTCAGCCGCGGCTGTGCGCTCCTCGTCGGCAAAGTCGTCCAGCACATGGTCCTCGTCCGGCTTTCCGTCCCCTCGGAAGGTCAGAGTGGTCGTCCCTGCCCGGGCCGCGTACTCCCACTCCGCCTCGCTGGGCAGCCGGAAGGGCAACGCCCCGAGCAGGTCGTCCAAGTCGTCCTCGAAGCGGGCCGTGCTTGCATCCGAGTCGGCGAAGCTGTCCTCGTACTCGGGCAGCCAGTGCCGCGCTTGCGCCACCGTCAGCGGATGGCGGGCGATCAAGAACGGCTCAACCCGCACTTCTCGTACCGGCCGGGCATGGACAGCACCGGCGAAGAACGCTTCGAGGTCGTCATCGGCGCCGTCGGACCGCTCAATGGCACGAACCGCGTCCAGTTCCGCGTCGGACAGACCCATCAGGAACGTCCCACCGGGGACAGCCCGGAAGACCACTCCGGAAGGGGTGTGCCGCCACGCCGGTCGACCGGCCACTATCTCGTGAGCCCACATGGTGCCGGACGCTAGCAGCCGGGCATCCCGGGCGAGGGAGGAGGTCCGGGAAGGGAATGTGGTCAGCTGATCACCTCCTGGACGCCGCAGCTCCGCACCACTACCGCACCAGATCGAGCGGGGAACAGCGGGGAACCACGGTGAAAGCCGACAGCACCTGCGAGAGTGCAGGTCAGCAATCAACGCAGGTCAGCGCCCAGATTCAGCCTCGAATGATCGCAGCTTCCCAAGCTGAGGGCACGGAGGCTGTCGTCACGGACCGGCCGTCGTGACCTGCCCTGGTCGACGACACAAGCCAGTAGCGTGGCTGAGACTGGTGGGGGTGCAGCGAGGCACACGCGCGCCTGGTCGGTCGACGCACCCGCCATCGTGGCTGACTGTCGTCGGCCGAGGTTCGTGCCATAACCGTGCCAGATGCAGGGGTCAGCCACGGTCAATGGGGGTGTCCCGCAGTCGAGTTTCTGGCCGCCTCACCAGGTATCGAAGCCGCAGGTCAGCAGCACGATTGCCCAGCCTCTCTCCTAAAGCGGGTGTCGCAGGTTCGAATCCTGCCGGGGGCACCACCTGCGACGCAGGTAAGAGAGATCCAGGCCCCTCGTTCCATTCGAACGGGGGGCCTTCCTCACGTCTGGAGTCCACAAAGAGTCCACATCCCCATACGAACCCCAGACGCGCCTCTCGCAGACCTGCGCGGTATCCGTCGGGAGGGCGGCCCGGGCAGATGAGGACCCCTAGGAGGCCAGGCCGCGCCGGACGAGATCTGGCATACTTAAAGTATGGCAACTCGGAAGATCACCATCACCGTGCCGGAAGAGCTGGTGGAATCCATCAAGGAGCGCGTCGACGCGCGCGGAGTGTCCGGGTACATCGCGGCCGCCGCCGCTCATCAGGACGCCATGGATCGACTGCGCGAGTTGGCCGAACGTCTCGAAGAAGAGCACGGCGCCGTGACGGACGACGAGCAGCAAGCAGCGCTGGACCGCGTCGCCGCCATTGACGGCTGGCATGACGAGCAGCGATCACACTCGGACGAGGCCGCGTGAGCCGCACCGCCCGAGCGAAGCTGCACCGGCCGCGGCAGCGCGTCTTCGTGTTCGACTCCGAGGCTCTCTCCAAGGCGGTTCAGGGCGATCGGGAGATGGCTGCGCTGATCAAGACGGCTCCGCGGCTGGACATCCCGATCGTCACCTCGGCGCTCACGACCCTGGAGGCGTGGGACCCACGCGAAACGTCGAGGCAGGCATTGTGGAACTGGACGCTGTCCCGGATCCGCATCGTGCACACGGACGACCAGGTGATCGCCATGGCGCGCGACATGCTGAAGGCAGCCGGCCTGCATGGGCACAAGTACGCCATCGACGCCATTCTGGCGGCTGTGGCCGGGCTGGAAGCCACGCAGGGAGCTCAGGCAACCGTCTTCACCTCCGACACCGACGACATGAATCAACTCCTCGCGGGACACCCCGTGCGAGTCGAGAAGGTCTGACGAGACGCCGCCTGTACCTCACTCCGACCACTCTCCGCCCCCCTGAACAACCCGTGGCCTCGTCGGACAGCATCCACCGGCACGTATGCAGCACACACGGGAACGGGAAGCTCCGCGAAGACGTGAGAACTACGGAGGAGTGTTTCCCCAGGCCAGACCCGCTGTTGTCCATATTTTCGCAGGTCACAGCCCTGCCCAGGGAAAGCTCCTAAAGCGGGTGTCGCAGGTTCGAATCCTGCCGGGGGCACAACGCGTTACACGCCTGACCTGGGCTTTCTCTCCCAAGGGAGGCGCCTTTTCGGCCTCGGACTCCCCGTCCGGGGCCGTTTGCGTGAGCGCAGTGCTGTGCTGGCCGGTGCACACCACTAGCGCGCCGACGACATCAGCCTCCGTAGTTGAACTGAACCGGGGCCTTGGCTCCGTCTGTTTGGCCGCTTTTCCAGCAGCCCTTCCGCCACCAGTCGGCGCAGCCGGTCCGTCAGCGTGTTGCGGGCGATCCCCAGCGACTCCTGGAACGCGTCGAGCCGCAGGATCCCGTAGCACGCCTCCCGCAGCACCAGAGGCGTCCACCAGTCCCCGAGCAAAATCCACTTCGGCGGGTCGGTCACCGCCTCGATGCACTCGGACCGCAAGGCCGCCGGCCACCTCCCCATGGCCTCCGGCGCCCGCTCCCTCGTCATGGACTTCCGCCTGGCACCCGAACACCCCTACCCGGCACAGCTCGACGCCGCCGAGACCGCCTACCGATGGCTGCTCTCACAGGGCCACGAGCCGCGGAACATCGGCAGCACGGGCCACTCGATCGGCGGCACCCTCGCCGTGAGACTGCCGCTGCGTCTGCTCGCCAAGGGCGAGGCGGCCCCGGGTGCGATCGTCAGCGTCTCGCCGTGGACCGACCTCACCCTCCAGAACGCGTCGGTGGACGAGAACGAAGACAACGACAAGATGCTCAGCAGGAACACCCTTGAGCTCTTCCGGGCAGCCTGGCTGCAGGAGCCGGAGTGGACTTCGCCGCCCTCGAGATCAGCCTCGTGAACGCCGACCTGACCGGTCTGCCGCCCACCACCGTCCACAACGGCGCAACCGGGCGAGGCCGAGCTCGTCCAGCTCGTACGCGAACGCATCGGCGCGGTCGCCTCCCTCAAGGACGTCGCGGTCGTGGCCGCCCTGCCCAAGACCCGCTCGGGGAAGATCCTGCGCAAGACGATGCGCGGCATCGCCGACGGCCACGACGAGCCCATCCCCTCCACGGTGGACGACCCCGGCGTCATCGAGGCCCTGCGCCCTGTTCTCCGCCGCGCCGGCCACACCCCGTGAGCGGCCGGCTCTCGGAGGGGTCGACGGTGGGTCACCGCGCCCACCAGGCTCCACGGGGCACGACCCGCCGACCAAGGAATGGGACGGGTAGGTTCAGGGTGACGCCGAGCCCCGGCTGCGGTTTCACACCGATGATTCACGACCGAAGCCGGGCACCGGGTCCCAGCCGGGCGGTGACTTGCCCAGGGGTGAGAGTGGAGTGCCCCTCGGAACACTCGACGACGACGCGGACCGGAGCGTCGCAGTCGGTGTGGCGAACGTCCAGTACGGGGCCCTCGGGGTCGAGGGCGTACGCCTCGCCCCACTGGCGCAGCGCCATCAGGACGGGCCATAGGTCCCAGCCCTTGCGGGTCAGGCGGTACTCGTTGCGGGAGCGGCTGCCCGGCTCCTGGTAGGGGACGGTCTTGAGGATGCCGGCCGCGATCAGCTTCCGGAGGCGGTCGCTGAGGACGGCCTCCGACAGGCCGATGTGGCGGTGGAAGTCGTCGAACCGGCGGACTCCGTTGACGGCGTCCCGCAGGATCAGCAAGGTCCATTTCTCTCCGACCACGTCGAGCGTGCGCTGGACGGGGCAGTTCTCCGTGCTCGCTTCAAGCCACTCCATCCAGCCATCGTAGGGGCCTGGCTTCTTCATTGACAGTCAGGTGAGACGGAAGCTAGCTTCACTGGAAAAAGCCAGACGGGAAGGCGCTCGGTCGTGGGACGAACACGTACGTATCAATGGGAAGATCCCGCGATCCTGGCGGAAGCCGCCGGACGCATGGCCGGCATCGACTTCCTGCGCGAGTTGCAGGCGGGGCGACTGCCGGGGCCGCCCATCAACTACGCCATCGACTTCACCCTGGACGAGGTGGAACCCGGCAGGGCGGTCTTCTCCCTGACGCCGGGAGAGGAGCACTACAACCCGATCGGCAGCGTGCACGGCGGCATCTTCGCCACCCTGCTCGACTCGGCGGCGGGCTGCGCCGTCCAGACCACCCTCCCGCAAGGCATGGCGTACACCTCACTCGACCTGACAGTGAAGTTCCTACGGCGGATCACCGTGGAGACGGGCACGGTGCGCGCCGTCGGCACGGTTGTCAGCAAGGGCCGTCAAACCGCCCTCGCGCAGGCGCAGTTGATCGACGCGAAAGATCGTCTACTCGCCCACGCCACCAGTAGCTGCCTGCTCTTCCCGGTTCCTCCGTCTCAAGGGTGAGTCTCGGCGGGGACCGGTGAATCGGACCCTGTCCCCCACTCGCCGACGCCGCATCCCCGGACGGCCAAGACGGCGTTGAAGGAGGCGTGACCACGACGATGCGGCTCACGCCCGTCATGAGCACGCCATCGCGGCGCTGCTCGTCGGGAAGATCACCAAGACGATCATGGTGCTGTAACTCAACTACACCGCCTGAGGCAGGTGTTGACTCTCCCTCCAACGTGAAGATGGCGGCTGGCTCTGGATCGCTCCTCGCACCGCCCGCTGTGGCGGTCGCCGCAGCGGTCAGCGGGCTCAGCGTGCGAACGGGCCGCCCAGCCGCGCATACGACAGCTTCAGGGTGGTCACGGAGTACGTCTTGGAGCCCGTCGTCGTGATGCCCGACGTGGAGCCCTTGAGCTGGTGGACGAGGCCCCAGCGGTCCTCGTACCCCAGCTGCTCGTTGGTGTCGATCATCAGGTCGGCGCGGCCGTCGCGGGTGTAGTCGGTGAGCTTGAGGTAGGCGCCGAACTGGTCATCGGTCTCGGGGGTGCCCGCGACGCCGGAGGTGTCCTGGGTGTAGGACTTGGCGCCGGTGCCGGTCAGGCCGCCCGCGCGGCCGAGCAGGAGGGTGACCGAGCCTGCGTTGCGCTTGGTGCCGAGGTCCTCGCCGCGGGCGCCGACGGCGAGGTCCGCGTAGCCGTCGCCGTTGACGTCGCCGACGGCGATGGCGGAGCCGAAGTAGTCCTCGTTCTCCGAGGAGCCGGGCACTCCGGTGGTGTTCTGGCTGAACTTCACCGGCTTGCGGGCCGTGTTGGGGCCGCCGGAGCCGCCGTACTGGACGGTGACGTAGCCGCGCTCGCCGTCGCCCGGCTCGTAGCCGCGGCCGATGGCGAGGTCGCCGTAGCCGTCCTTGTCGAAGTCGCCGATGGCGAGGATGTCGCCGCCCTGGTGGCCGCCGTCGTCCGGCACCAGCACCTCGCCCGCGCGCTGGGTGAAGGTGCTGCCGCCGCGGTGGAAGTAGGCCCGCAGGTTGATGTCGTTGCCTGCCTGGAGATCCAAGCCGAGCATGTACAGGTCGGTCGCGGCGTCGGCGGTGACCCGGCCGGCGACGAGGTTGGGGGCGTGCAGATAGCCGTAGCCACCGCCCAGGGAATCCCAGCCGCTCTTTCCGCCGGTGCGCGTGAAGGGGCCCTTCAGGAGGACGACGCCCGCCCGGCTGTTGCTGGTCACGGCGAGGTCCGGGTCGCCGTCGCCGTCGAAGTCGCCGGAGACCACGTCCTCGCCGAGGTGGTCGCCCTGGTTCTCGTACTCCTGCGGGACGGGCGAGTTGAAGACCGTGCCCGAGCCGAGGCCGCCCGCGCTGCCCCAGACGACGGTCAGCCCGCCCCGGGACCGGATGGTGCCGACGTCCTCGCCGGGCGAGGAGACGACCAGGTCGGCGTAGCCGTCCCGGTCGAGGTCGGCGGTGACGGCGGCGGCGCCCCACGAGTCACCCTCCTCCACCGCGCCGGGGATGCCGGGCGAATCCTGGTGGATGGTCTGGACGCGGGTGCCGGGGCCGGTCGACGTGCCATAGACGACGGTGACCCGGCCGTCCTTGCCGTGCGAGCCGCCGAGCATGACGAAGTCGCGGTAGCCGTCGCCGTTGAAGTCGTCGGACAGCTTGGCGGGGGCCGCCGACGCCGCGGGGGCCGTCAGGAGCGGTGTGCAGACCGCTGCCGCGAGGGCCACGGCAGCGGCGAGGGCGGTACGTCTGGCGCGCATGGGTCTCCGTTGTCGAGATCGTGCTGTGAGCGACCTGTTGAATCTGATCGACTGCGCTCTACGACGTACGCGGCGGCCGAATGGTTGTACCTACGCTCTGGGACAGCTCGAGAACAGCTCTCCGGCAGGGAGAACCGTGGCTCACACCGTCACGGGCACCGGAGGGACCTACTGGTCCACCCACCCACGGGGTGGCTCGCGGTGGTGCTGCTCGACCTCGTCCTCGAGGGACGGGCCTGAGCACCCTCGACACCATCCGCGGCGGCCTCCTCGACGTGTACGCCGACGTGCGCGCCCCGCTCCTCCACCTGCCGAACTACGCGGTCACCGTGTTCGGCGAGCGCCTGGACCGGCACGGCACCGAGCCGGGTTCACTGCCGTCCTCGCGCACGCGAACGGCCACCCGGTCGGCTACGCCTACGCCAACACCATCGGGCACGGCGACCGGTACAGCGCACCAGCCGGGCGCTCGCTGACCACGAGCACGCCGTCCGCTGGACGCTTGACCCCAGCGAGAAGAAGCCGATGGCAGATGCGCGCCCAGCAAGGATGGGACATCGCCACGACCGGCGGGTGGAGCGGGAGTACCACATCAGGAACCTACATGCGCGTGCGTCGCAGGAGCTTGGGCTCCTGACCGGCCTCGCGTGCGTGCGCGATGCGTGCGCGATGCGTGCGCGGACGGTCCGGCACAGGGCGTCACGAGCCGGATGAGGTACGACGTCGCAGGGCACTGATCAGGCAGAACAGCGCCCTGCGGCAGGGTGGAGCACTGCCCGGCAAGGATTCGATCCCACTCCTAAAGCGGGTGTCGCAGGTTCGAATCCTGCCGGGGGCACACGAAAAAAGGGCCAGCTCAGGAGGGTTTCCTGCTATCAGGGCCCGCAGGAGTTGGCAGGCCTTGACACCACATGGCGGCTTGCGCGCTGCGGGACCTGAAGCCGAACAGACTCACGAGGTGCGCGGCACCACCTCCCTGCCCCGGCCCCGCCCGGATCCCACCGACGGCGGGGACGGTCGGGCCCCCGCCCGGCCGGTCCTGCTATCGGACGGGCTGTGCGGCCTGTTGCTTCGTCAGTCGCCGGAGTCGCCGGAGTCGCCGGAGTCGCCGGTTTCCGCCTTGTCGTAGGCGGCGGTCATGGGGACCCAGCCACGGGGGTTTTGGTACCAGTAGTGCGGTAGGCCCTTGATGCTGGTGGTGCGGAACGGGCGGCCGTGGTCGTCGATGCGCACCGTGCCGGTTCGACCCTGTGAGGACCAGTCGAGGTCGAGGTACCAGTCGCAGGTGCAGGACTCGGTGCGCGCGGCGAGCAGCAGGACCTCCGGCTCCCGCAGGGAGACCTGGTAGGGGAAGTCGATCGCGGGGGTCGGTCTGTCCGGTTCGTTGCCGGGTATCGAACGGGCCAGGGGTCGGTGCGCGTCGAGGTTCACGGAGAAGTAGCGGGGGACGAGGATGGCGCCGCAGCCTTCATACGTGGAGTAGGCGATGCCCCGGCGGGCGGCGGGGGTGGTGCGGTTGACCACGCGCACATGCAGTGCCTCCAGTACGACGGCGGCGGAGCCGCGTCCCTGCACCGTGATCCGCAGATTGGTGGTGCGCCCGTGCACCGCCCCCTGGGACGCGGCCCACACCGCGGCGTCCGCCGGGATCGGCGGCGGTGGGACCTGCTGCGGTTGCTTGGCGATGACGTAGTTGTGGTCGCATTCGTGCTGCCAGAGCTGGGAGTTGGCCGTCCAGGTGAGCGGGGCCTGCGGCGGGACCGTGTCGGCGCTCGCCCGGTTCTCCTGCGGGCCGCCGTCGCTGTGCGTGGCCGACGCCGAGGGTTCCGGTGTGGTGCGGGCGGACGCCGACGACTCACCGCCACTGGAGGGGGGTCCGGCAGCGGATTGCGGGCCGCCGTCGTGCGTGGCCGACGCCGAGGGTTCCGGTGTGGTGCGGGCGGACGCCGACGATTCACCGCCACTGGAGTGGGGTCCGGCAGCGGATGCGGTGAGGCCCGCGAGCGCAATGGCGAGCGAGGCCGCCAGTGCTATCGATCGGACGGGCCGTCGTCGGGGGCGCCCGGCATGGGGCCGCCGGTCGGCCGGTGAGGTCGGCCCCGGGCGAGGGTCGGCCGGTGAGGTCGGCCCCGGGCGGGGGTCGGCCGGTGAGGTCGGCTCGGGGCGGGGGTCGGCCGGTGAGGTCGGCTCGGGGCGGGGGTTGGCCGGTGAGGTCGGCTCGGGTGCCTTGTCCGTTGGGCTGTTGTGGCTCGCGGATGCGGCCGATGCCGCGGTGCTCGTGGTGTCGTGGGGCGTCTGTGCCCGCCGGGCATCGGATGGGCGTGGTCGTTGCCGTGCCGCGACTGCCAGGATCCACCGGCGGTGCAACTCCACGCGTTCCTCGGGGGAAGCGCCGCAGAGTGCGGCGAACCGCTCGATCCCGGTGAAGTCCATGGGAACCGCCTCACCGGCGCAGTAGCGGTGCAGCGTGGAGGCATTCATGCCCAGACGGCGGGCCAGCGCCGCGTAGCTGCGGTCTGTGCGCTCCTTCAGACGCGTCAGCAGTAGCGCGAACTCCACTACGTCATTGTGGATTGCATCCATGTGGTCCGTACTCGCATCCATCCGTCGGCCTGTGCGGTCAGTCCTGATCCGGGACGGCATCCCAGGCACTCCCCAGGCACTCCCATACCTGCACGTCGATACGGCTGAGATGGTTGCAGGGCCCCTCTCCTCGAGACCACCCTCACCCGCGGCCCTGGGGCGCCGCCTTCTGCACCGCCGCCGGCCGGGCCCGGACACCGCATCGGATCACCGGTCGCCTCCGCCCTCCGGGGTCACCACCGCTGCGCGGGCCGGGCTGCCCCGCTCACCCGAAGCAGCGCTCCACGAAGGGCCCGCCCCCGGCACCGGCACCGGGGGCTCTGGGGCAGGGCCGTTTGCACCGTCGTCGGCCGAGGCGGTGGGCGCGGGCCGAGTCCACCGGGTGTCCGGACGCCGGCCTCAGGGGGTTTCCCATCCCGGACAGGCATCCCAGGCTGCCTTGTCTCTGCAGGTTGTCGGGGGTGGGATCGTCCCTCCGTTGCAGGTTGGGGGGCAGCCGTTGTCCCAGGCCCACGAGGCATACGACGCTATGGCTGTCGCACCGGCTGAAGCGGCCGACCGTACGGCAGCACCACGCCCCCGACTCACCCGTCCACTGGGACACCCACTCTCTTTGGGCACCCGGGTGCAGGGCGCGGACGCTCAAGGGGGGCGCCCGACCGCCTTCGCCCTCGCCACCGCGGTCCGAGGAGGAGGCGGGGGTGGCGGCGACAGCCCAGCACGCGACCTCATACCGATCAGAAAAGGAACACGCATATGAACGTGAAGTCTTTTGCGACCCACCGTGTGGCCGTGGCCGCGGGTCTCGTCCTGGCTCTTGGGTGTGTTGTGTCGGCACAGGCCTCCGCCACCGGGCCGCGGACGATCAGCGGGAAGGCCAGTGATGCGGTGACGCACCGCTCGGGCGGCAGTGGCGCCAAGGGCACCGTCGCCGCCTGCTCCCAGGAGGTCCTCGGGGTGTCCGCCGTGAAGGAGCCCGCAGACAGCAAGGACGCCAGGCACCTCCTCCTCACCGTCCAGAACGCCGGCGACAAGAAGTGCAACGTCTACCGCTACCCTCTCGTGCGGCTTGGTGCCGGTCGGACCACGGCCCCCGTGATCAAGGAGAGCGACCCGAACCCGGGGGTGCCCGTCACCCTCGCTCCGGGTGAGGAGGCATATGCCGCCCTGCTCGTCAACGGCCCCATGGACGAGTACGAGGCGAAGAGCATCACCCTCAGCCTCCAGGGTCGTAAGCCCGGCAGCAGCGCGGGCAAGCCGATCGATGTCCCCATGCCCGTCGACACGTTGTACGCCAACGACGGTCAGCGTGTCACCTACTGGACGACTGCTCCCGGTTACGCCCTGGATTTCATCATGTCGAAGTGACGGACCTCGATCGGAACCGCTTCCCAGCGGCTGACCAGAACGCTCACATGGCCTACTGAACACCGGCAACCTTCGCCGAGGACCTCGACGAACTCTGCCGCTGAGCCAGGTCGGATTGACTGAGCTCGGTTCGTTCCTGCCGCTGGCGCACCCGAACGGATCAACACAGGCGCCAACGTGCAGTGCCGGAAGTCCCCGGTGATCCGTTCGGTAACCGGGGCTATCCGTACACTCACGGCAATGTATGAATCCATCAGGTGCATAGCGTGCCGTCTCGAGGAGCAGGGCCTCACCACCCGTCAGCAGGCCCACCGAGTCACAGGGCGCCCCAGTGGCAGGCAGTGACGTGCTGCCGTACGTCTACCGGCTCACCAAGTACGATCCCGCCGACCGCGACGAGCACGGCAACTACATCGGCGCCGCCGAGGCGACCAGCGACCACGGACCGGTCGAAGAGGCATACCTGCAGGCGGTGGCCGCCTTCGCCGTGGATGCCGGAATCGACCAACTGGCCATACGGGAACCGCAGATCGCCGGCCTCGTGCATTTCGGCCTGGAGCCTGCAGTATCCGGCCACGGTCTGACGGGCATCTTCCCGCCGGACCTCACCGGCTACCACGACGGCGCAACGGTGCCCATGGCCATCGGTCTGGAACTGGTCAGGGCAATGCTCCGCGACAACGGCGCCTGGTGCCGCCTGGAGGTGGAGGGCGCGTTCGCCGTACACGTCGGGTGGGACCAGTACGTCTATGTGGGCACCAACACGCCATCCGGCAGAGCGGTGGCCCACACCCGCGCCCTTGGGCTGTTCCCCGAACGCCTGGACGCCTCCCCCTACGACGCGGCTCTCGACGAGCAGGACGGTGAGCAACGCCCCGCCGACGACGACTTCTGGGCACGACTGCACTGGTCCGTCGCCGGAGCCGCAATCCTGGAAGAGTGCTTCGTCGGCAACGCGTCGCGCTGGCATCGCCTCACAAGCGACACGGTGGATGCAGTGCGCGCTCGACTCACGCCACGCGCCCAGTTGACCGTCTGGCCGGACCTGTCCCCGGACGTCGATACGGTCCTTGCCGACCTCCCCGACGAGGGCCTGGTCGAAGTCGTTTGGGAGAGAGAGAACGGGCAGATCACCAGCGTCATCGCCGACGAGACTCAGTTCGCTGAACTGGCCGAACAAGTCCATGGCGCCCGTGCCGCGACCGTACTGTCCCTCTACACCGATCAGCGCCATCCGCTGCTCACCGCGGTCCTGCCCGACAGTGACGGTGTGCTGCGGGCCCGGTGGAGGACCGAGCCGACTCCGAGCGACCGGAACTGGGCCATCCTGAAAACCCTTCGCAGAGGCCAGGTCTGCACTGGGACGGTGACCGAGATCGCCGGCTTCGGCGTCACGTTCGTCGACATCGGCGGCTTCATCGCAATGATCAACATTCCCGAACTGTCCTGGCGGCACATCAACCACCCCTCTGACGTCGTGGCCGTGGGCCAGGAGATCGCTGCCGAGATCCTCGACGTCGACATGGTGCGGGAGCGTGTGTCCCTGTCGCTGAAGGCGCTGCAAGAGGATCCGATGCAGGCACTCGTCCAGCAGGTCGGCCAGATCATCACTGGCCGCGTCACGAAGCTCGTACCGTTCGGCGCCTTCGTCCGCATCGAAGACCGCGACGACGGCTTCGAGGGACTGGTGCACAACTCCGAACTCGCCGAGAGACATGTGGAAAGACCCGAAGGTGTCGTCCAGGTCGGAGGCACCCTCACTGTGAAGATTCTCGACGTCGACCCGACCCGGCGCCGGATCGTGCTGTCGCACACGCAGGCTCTGGCAGCCAACAGCGATGGACCCGGCCCCCGCTGATCGCTGATCGCTGATCGCGGATCGCGGATCGCGGATCGACGCAGCGTCGTGGCGTCGTGGCGTGGCTGAGATGTCGGTCGTTCTCCGCAGATTCGCTTACTCCCCATCAGCCGGCGACGGTTCCACACCGCCGTGGCCGCCGTCTCCAGCGTCGAGGAGTTCGTCCACCTGTTCAGCCACACCCGACGGCGTCCTCGTCGAGATCGTGTACGTCCCCTCCGGCAACGTACGCGGCTACAAGGTCGCCGGCGAAGAGCCCAGGCGTCCGGCCGGTCGAAGGCGACGTAGCGAGCCGCCTCCTTGGCCTCGGCGAGGAACAACGAAGCCAGTGCTGCACATGCTGCACACCACCTTCCTACGCACGCTCTGCGCTGTACCGGAACTCGCCAAGCCGTGCTTCGGCCCGCCCCGCGCCGCGTCACTCCCGCCGGCCTCCGGGACGGCGGCAGGCTCGGACGGCTCGTGCGAGCTGGTCATGGGTGCTCCGGGGCTTCTGGGGGGTTGGCCTGCCTCCATTTCCGCCGCTTCACGGCGAGACGGCCCGCCCAGGTGGGCCGTACGGGCGAGACGCGGACGCCCCCGCAGCGGTAGTCCCGGCCCGCAGGTGCCATGAAGTGCCATGAAGGTGGTGCGTCGGCTTGGAGAAAGCCGTAACAGGCCCGTCCGCGAACGCCATCGGCCGAGTGGCCTACCACGAGGCCGGCTGCGCGCGGTCACGGCGTGGTGGTCAGCCCGAGATCTCCGGCACCGCTCAAGGCGTTTTCGTGGCGGACCGTTTCGCGCCTTTGCTCCTGCCGGCGCCCGTGCTGCTCCGCGCAGGCTTGGCAGCCGGATTCTTCCGCCTTGTGTCCTTCTCCGTGCCCGCCACCGTTCGCGATGGTGCTGTCCGGGTCGGTGCGGTCGGCCACTTGAACTCGATCTCCAGCTCGATCTCGCCGTCACCGATCTCGACCTCTACCTCGCTGCGGAGTTCGTCGGGGACCCGCAGGCTCAGCGTTCCGGGGCCGAGTTCCAGTTCGGCTTCCCCGCCCTCCCTCAACGCGGCTGCGAGGGCCGTGAGCTGGTCAGCCGCCTCAAGGCGTGAGAGCGAGCGCTTCTGCTCGAACTTGAGGTCCTTCATGGGCGTCTCTGATCCGACACAAAGGGTAGATAGCGCCCATTCTGGGGCTATGCGCGGGATCGGACATCCTCATCGCCCAGGCGCAGGGGTGTCTGACCGGGCGGCTTGGGTCTCTGCGAACCATGCGCCTCCATGCCCTCCATGCCCTCCATGCCCTCCATGCGCGAAAGCCGGATGGGTTCTACGGTTGAGGAGAACTCCCGAGCCGCGGAACCCGGTTCCTTCCGCCTCGTACATCCCTCGGGCTCGAAACTCACCAGGAGGGCATGCGACATGTCCACTGCATCCGAAACCCCTGTCCTGGACACCCTCGCCGCCATGACGGTCGACTCGCTGGAGCGATGCGGGCTGCCCCCGGACATGCTCATCCTCACGCGCATCGCGGCGCTCGCCGCCTCGGACGCTCCGCCCATCTCCTACGTGGCCCATATCGACCCCGCCCTCAGAACCGGCCTGACCGCCGACCAGCTGCAGGACGTCCTGGTCGCGATCGCGCCCATCGTGGGCACCGCCCGCGTCATGACGGCAGCGGGCAACATCGCCACGGCACTTGGCATCGCCATCGCCGTCGCCGATACCGAGATCGGGTCCCAGGGCTGAGAGCAGACGCCCACCCGGCATCGGTGATCCGCGCGGCCACGTCGGGCAGAAGGCCACGGAGTCCTTCTGCCCGACGTGCCCTGTGCCGGGCGTCCAGGCGGCCGCAGGACAAGGCAGGAGGGCCTTCGATGTCCCCGAACGTGACCACGGCGATGCGCGCCGCGCCGCACACCACACCCGAGGAACGCGCCGCTCTCGGCAAGGAGGCACGCCGCCGCTCACCGCGGTCTGCCCACGCCGTGTACAAGCCGTCTCCAGACCGGCCGGATCCAGTGGCGATCCTGGAGGCGCAGTCCGCGGCACGCGTGCCCGAACTCGTCCCGATCCGCTACGGCCGGATGACGGAGTCCCCGTTCCGCTTCTACCGGGGCGCCGCCGCGATCATGGCGTCCGACCTCGCCGACAGCCCGCGCTCGGGACTCACGGCCCAGCTGTGCGGGGACGCGCATCTGCTGAACTTCCGTCTGCTCGCCTCGCCGGAGAGACAGTTGGTGTTCGACATCAACGACTTCGACGAGACGCTCCCGGGCCCCTGGGAGTGGGACGTCAAGCGACTGTCGGCGAGTCTCGTCATCGCGGGCCGGGCGAACGGCTTCGACGACGCCCAGCGCGCCCGCATCGTCAGCTCCACGGTCCGTTCGTACCGCGAGGCGATGATCCGCTTCGCGGAGACGGGCAACCTCGACGTCTGGTACGCGAAGATCGGCGCGGACCTCCTTGAGTCCCTGGCCGCCGGCCGGCTCCACAAGCGCGGTCGGAAAAACCTGGCCCGTGCCCTGGAGAAGGCCCGTACCCGCGACAGCCTGCAGGCATTCGACAAGCTCACCGAGACGGTCGACGGCCGGCCAATGATCGCGGCGGATCCCCCGCTGCTCATTCCGGCCGGCGACCTGCTGCCGGACATCGAACGCGGCGCCCTCGAGCGCCAGTTCCGCGGTCTGGTCGAGCGGTACGGCAGCACTCTGGCCTCCGACCGGCGCACGCTCCTGGCGGACTACCGACTGGCCGACGTCGCCCGCAAGGTGGTCGGCGTCGGCAGCGTCGGCACCCGATGCTGGATCTTCCTCCTGCTCGGCCGGGACGGCCAGGACCCGCTCTTCCTCCAGGCCAAGGAGGCCGACGCCTCCGTGCTCGCCGCGCACCTCGGCGCGAGCCGATACCGCAACCAGGGCGAGCGGGTGGTCTCGGGCCAGCGGTTGATGCAGGCCACGAGCGACATCTTCCTCGGCTGGGAACGGGTGGACGGGATCGACGGCAAGCAGCGCGACTTCTACGTCCGCCAGTTGCGCGACTGGAAGGGCATCGCCATGCCGGAAAGGATGCGGCCGAAGGACATGCGGGCGTTCGGCGAACTGTGCGGGGTCACCCTGGCTCGTGCGCACGCGCGGTCCGGCGACCGCATCGCGATCGCCGCGTACCTGGGCAGCGGCGGCTCGTTCGACCGGGCACTCGCCACCTTCGCGGAGGCATACGCCGACCAGAACGAGCGTGACCACCAAGCCCTGGTCGACGCCGTACGCGCAGGCCGGCTACCCGCGGAGGAACTGCCTCCGGCCTGACGGGGTCAGGAAGAGCCAAGGACGGGGTCAGGAAGAGCCAAGGACGGGTCGGTGGGGCCTTGGTCCGAGAGGTACGTGTGTTGCGGGGCCCCGTTTTCCGGGGCGTTTCCCGGGGCAGGAGTGCTGCCGCGGCGAGGCCGCCGAGTCCGATGGCGGCCAGGGTGATGCGGGCCCGCGCGAGCATGCGGTCCTGGCCTGCGGCACGGCTTGCCGATCACCGTGCGGAGCAGCCGCGCTTAGAACGAGCCTCCGGCGGGGGCGCTCAGGCTCCGAGATGGCGGGGCCCGGTACGCGGGTGCCGGCCGTGAGTGGTGTGTTGACGTGAGGTCGCGCCCCGGGAAGGCAGAGGGTGGCCACGGCCCGGATTCGAACCGGGGTTTCCGCATCGGGGCGAACCCGAGTGCGACGTCTTGGGCCGCTAAAACGACTCATGGCCAGGCAGATCGTACTACTCAGAGACTGGCAAGCCCACCTAAGCGGGCTGCTGCCTGCCGAACCGGAGCAACCATGGCCCGCCAGGGGCGCGTACCTGCGCGCGCGGGCCCTTCGCCGAATGCAGGCGTGCGGCCGGCCGCGCACGGTCCGCGCTCGGGTCTGAACATGCGAGGTGCATCCGTTCGGGTGACCCTGGAAGTGACGGTTCGTGCTGCCCGTCAGTTCCGGCGACTTTCCCAGGTGTCCGCATCGGGCTCGTCGCCGAGCCGGGGCGGCATCCCGCAGCAAGGAGCAAGGAGTGGCCTATGAGTGACGCAGCGCAGGGCGATGCGGGCCGTGTACAGCAGGCCGGGCAGACGGCGAAGGAACAGGCGTCGGCCACGGCCGATCAGGCCAGGCAGGCGGCGGGTGAGGTGACCAGCACCGCTGTGGAGCAGGCTCGCACGGTGGTCGGGGAGGCCCGGGAGCAGGCCGGCACGGTGGTACGTGATCTGCGGAGCCGGGTGGCGGAGGAGACCGAGGGGCAGGCCCGGCGGGCTGCGGGGACGCTGCGGCAGTGGGCTGATGACCTGGCCGGTATGGCGGAGAACGCGTCCGGCGATTCCCCGGCCCGTTCTCTGATGTCTACGGCCGCCGACGGCGGTCACCGCACGGCGGACTACCTGGAGAGGAAAGGCGTGGGTGGCCTGATGCAGGACATGCAGGGGTTCGCGCGCCGTCGACCTGGGGCGTTCCTGGGTGCGGCAGCGCTGGCGGGGGTCGTCGTCGGCCGGCTGGCCAAGGCCGGTACGGCGAGCCAGTCCTCGCAGCCGCAGCAGAAGCAGCCGCAGCCGCAGCCGGTACCGGTGGGCGAGTTCGCCTCGCCGGAAGAGGCTGTGCGGCCTGGCGTTCCCAGCTATCCGGGGGTGTGAGATGGCATCGGTCTTGCCACGGTCATCGAAGCCGCGCGGGGCGGACCCGTCGATCGGTGAGCTGCTGTCGACGGTGACCTCGGATGTGCAGGAGCTGTTCCGGCAGGAGGCGGAGCTGGCCAAGGCCGAGATCCGCGAGGAGGCCACCAAGGCCGGCAAGGCCGCCGGGATGTACGGCGGGGCCGGGTTCGCCGGCTACATGGTGGCTCTGTTCCTGTCGCTCGCGGCCGTGTTCGGTCTGGCCAACGTGATGGACGCCGGATGGGCCGCGCTGATCATCGTCGGGGTGTGGGCGGTGATCGGTGCGGTGCTGTACGTGATGGGGCGCTCACGGATGCGAGAGGTCTCCAAGCCGGAGCAGACCGTGCAGACGCTGAAGGAGGATGCGCAATGGGCACGTCAACTGACCAGGTAAGGGCCAACATAGAAGCGACCCGGGAGAGGCTGTCCGAGGACGTGGACCGGCTGACGGACCGGGCCAGTCCCCGCCGTGCGGTACGCCGCCGCAGGGCCCGGGTTCGCGGTGCGGTGTCGGGGCTTCGGACCCGAGTCATGGGTACCGCTTCGGATACGGCGGGGCAGACCAGGGACCGCACGCAGCAGGCGGCGCAGTCGGTGCGGGAGGGCGCCGGTCAGGCGACGGGTATGGCGCGCGGAGTGGCCGGGCAGGCCACCGACACTGCCCGTGAAGTGGCCGAGCAGGCCGGCGAGGCGGTGCGGCAGGCACCGGAGCAGGCGGTGCGGCAGACTCAGGGCAACCCGCTGGCCGCGGGGTTGATCGCCTTCGGCGCCGGGCTGCTGGCTGCCTCCCTCCTTCCGACCTCGCAGGCCGAGGAGCAGACAGCCTCCCGGATCACCGAGAAGGCCGGCCCAGCGCTCGAGCCGGTCAAGCAGGCAGCCGTCGAGTCCGCACAGCAACTGAAAGAAGATGCCACCGGAGCCGCTCAGCAGGCGGCCCAGGAGGTGAAGGACACCGCCACCGAGGCCGCGAAGACCACCGGGGAGGAGGCCCGCGACCAAGCGGGTCGAGTGGCTGATCAGGCCAGCGAGTCGGGGCAGCAGGTAGCCGACACGACCCGCCGGCAGGCCGGCGACACGATGTGATCCTTCTCTTCCACCAGACAGAGTTGGTCAGTGCTGCTGCATCCAGCGCCACTCCGAGACAGACGGCATGGATGGCATGGACGGCATGGACGGCATGGAGGACATGTAGGGCATGGAAGGCATGGAAGGCATGTGCGGCTTCCTGCTCATGGCCCGCTGCCACATCCCCCGGGCCTGCTCCTCGGGGCGCTGCTGTTCTCCGTGCAGCGCATTCAGGACGAGCAGGCCGCCTGTCAGTGCCGGGACTGCCCACTGCAGGACAGCGAGCTGCCGCTGCGCCTTTTCCGCGTCGACGGGGTGTTCCGCCGCCTTTTCGGTGTC
This sequence comes from Streptomyces sp. NPDC057474, assembly GCF_042802555.1. Taxonomy (NCBI): domain Bacteria; kingdom Bacillati; phylum Actinomycetota; class Actinomycetes; order Kitasatosporales; family Streptomycetaceae; genus Streptomyces; species Streptomyces sp. NPDC057474. The sequence continues at coordinate 61,884 of NZ_JBHVDX010000016.1, forward strand.
TTCCGGGTCGGTGGAGGACGTCAGCTCAATCTTCTTGCCCAGCACCCGGCTGTACGCGGTGGCCGCCAGCGCGGCTCCGGTCAGAATCGTCTTGGCCACGGTGGAGGCAGCCACTCCCTGCTGGCTGGCAACCCGTGCCGCGTTCGCCGCGAGCAGGCCACTGCTGCTGACCAGATTGGTGCCGATGGCCGCGGCGCTCACCGGAGTCCACTTCGCCCACCCGGAGCTGGCGATCCGCGCGCGTGTCTCTTGCGCTCCGCCTTCGGCTCGTGCCGCGCCGTTGAGGCCCACTGCACCCATCAAGGAACCGCCGAACCATGCGGCCAATCCCAGATCATGCAGGCTGCGCAGGACGGTATTGCGTTGTGACATTTCGTGACTTCCCTTCGGTGGACAGGCGAGGCCGGCAGCGCATCGGCACCGCGTCCACTGTCACCCGCGGCACAAAAGGCCGCATCTCGGGCTCATGCAGACGGACCTGGGAAGCAGCCGCCCTGACAGGCAGCCAAGGAGCAACCACCGCCCCGCAGCGCAGTAACTGTCGGTAGCGACCAGCAAGGCCATGTCATGGGGCGCGGCGACCCTGTTCCAGGCTGTGGCCTACGCGGTCCTTGGCCCCCTTCCGCTCCTTCGCTGCACGCAGCAGCAGGAAGAGCAGCAGCCCAAAGGGCGAGAGCAGGATCGTGAACACCAGCAGCGGCCCCATGACCAGTGGATGGATCCCGATCCGCCGCCCCTCGCGATACATCCACTGCCCGATCAGCAGGTCCCAGGCGATGACCTGGGCCCAGATCGCGCCCGCGCCGTTGGCGAGCACCATCAGATCGCGGAACTCGTCGATGTCCGGGCTGGTGACCACGACCCAGAGTTCCGGAAAGACCGGCAGCGCCATCACGAGATAGACGGCCAGTACCGGCACCACGGTCAGCGGCGACGCGGCGATACGGGCGGTCGGCCCCCACCCCGGGGCGAAGATCATGAGCAGCCAGACCGGCGCGGCCAGCCAGAAGCAGACCTCGAAGAGAAAACCGGTCATGTCACAGGCTCCTTGCTATCGGAAGCGTCGGAGGGCTCGGAAACGTCGGAAGCCTTGGAAGGCTCGGAAGGCTCGGAAGGCTCGGAAGCGTCGACTGCCTCATGTGGACGGCTCGTTGCCGCCCGCTCGGGGCTGGCGGTCCGGAGTGCCCCGTAAGCGCCCGCCGCAGTACCGGCGAAGATCAGCCCCGCCGCGGTCAAGGTCGCCCCATCCGGGTGGATCAGGGACTGCCCGCGCAGCGCCTGCCAGGTGACCAGGGCGAAGACGGCGGCGTACGCACCCGAGGCGACCAGGATCAGACGCAGCCGTACCCGCTCGGCCCGCAACCGCGGCAGACGCGGCGCCAGTACCACCAGCCCCATGACCACCAGCGGAAGCAACTGCAGCGCGTGCATGCCGAAGAAGTGCGGTACCCGCAGATCGCCGCCGGTGGTCGACCAGCCGGTCAGCGGCATCGAGGGGCCGCCGTCCGGTACGCCCACACTGTGGGCGCCCACCACCTTGGAGACCCCGCGCTGCTGACCGGGCGCCGGCTGCGTCATCAGGAAGCCGACAGCGGCCCCGGCAAGGGCGAGCACGACGCCGGACCGCACGGCCCAGGCGGACGCGCGGTCGGCGAGCCTGGCGCGGAGCAGGAGTACGGCGATGGCCAGGGTGCCGAGCCACAGGATGACGACAGTGATGGCCATCGCGTTGAACAGCGTTTCGTCAAAGGGCGTTTCGTGGTTGAAGTGGCTGCGCTTCCCGCGCACCACCTGACCGGTGATGATCACCATCTCGATGACGCTCGCCACTGCGACGACGGCGCCCGCCCACCAGCCCACCCGCCGTGCACGGCGGGTGGGCAGCAGCGACAGCATCCACGCCAGCGACAGTCCGTACACCACGAACGAAAGCGAGAACTTGAAGGGCTTGAACCAGATCGGCGAGCCCACGAGCTGTCGGTCGTCGACGGCGAGCCCCACCCCGGACACGACGGCGAGAACCACCATCGACAGGGAGAACACCACCAACGGCCGGTGCCATAAACGCCATGCAGGCATACCTATCTCCTCCGACTCCCGCAGCAAAGCAGATAGTGGCACTATCCGCTATCTGATAGCGCCACTATCTATCATGGGAGAAAGGGTTGGCAAGGGCGGGACAGCGGAACGAGGAGTGAACAGGCCGTGCGCATCAGCGAGTTGAGCCGCAGCACCGGAGTGCCGGTGCCGACGATCAAGTACTACGTCCGAGAAGGGCTCCTCCCGCCCGGCGAGCTGACCAGCCGCAACCAGGCGAACTACGACGAGACGCACGAACGCCGGCTGCGACTGATCCGCGCGCTGCTTGATGTGGGCGGCCTGAAGGTGGCCGCGATCGCGGAGGTCCTCGGCGCGGTCGACGACCCGGCCCGCCCGGTACACAAGGTGCTCGGCGCGGCGGCGGACCAGCTCGGCACGGCGCTGAGCGATGACGACGACGCGGAGTCGGCGGCCGCGAGCACCGCCGTCGCGGAGTTGATCGCGCGACGCGGCTGGCACGCGCACGGGTCGGACCCGGCAGCCGGGGACCTGGTCCGGGCGCTTGCCGCCATGGAGCGGGTCGGCCACGGGGCGTTCAGGGAACTGCTCGACGACTACGCGGACGCCGCCGAGTTGGTCGCCCGCGCCGACCTGGACTATGTGGATCGACGGGTGGCGGTCGATGACCTGGTGGAAAGCGTGGTGATCGGCACTGTCCTCGGCGCAGCGGTGTTCAACGCGATGCGCCGCATTGCACACGTGGACGCGTCGGCAAGGCTGTTCGGGCATGACAGAGCCGCCGACGCCGAACGGAAGGTTTGATCGAGGCGACTCCTGGTCCGGCACCGGCGGCAGCCATCACACCGGAAGCCCCCGCGTAGAGATCGACTTCCCTGTGCATCACTCGGCCCGGGTGACGGCGCCATGACTTCCCCGGCGACTCCGCGTCGGCCGGCCATCCGAAGTGTGTGCACGGAGAGACTCAGCCCTGTGCACTGTGCATCCAGTACGTCGCCGGACGCTACGTAGGGTTACAGGCCCATTCGAGGTCACGGCTCTCCGTGCCCGCAAGAGAGGGAGGTCGATGTTCGGCGACGGCGACGGCGACTCGGTGAGACGTCCGTCTGTTGTCCTGCTGGCCGACGACCCCCTTGTCCAAGAGGGCGCGGCGGTCTATCTGGACGCACACGAGCAGGTCGAGCTGCTCCCCGGGGATCATGTGGAGCAGGCCGACATCGCGGTCCTCATCGCCGACGAGGTGACCGGGGAGACGCTGTCCGGTCTCTTGGCCATCAGTCGGCGCACGGACGGAGTGACGCGCATCGTGCTCGTCACTGACGACGTCGATGACGAGCAGTTGACTCTCGCTGTGGCCTACGGGGTCGTGAGCCTGCTTCGGAGGTCCGAGGCGAGCTTCTCCCGGATCGTCACCGCGGCGGTGGACGGTCACCGCGGGCGTTCTCAGCTGCCGTCGAGCGTCGTCGGTCGGCTGGCGTCGTTGATGCGAGGTCTGCAGCGGGAGGACGGGCCGCCTCGTGGCGTGTTCCCTGCGAGTCTGGTCCCCCGGGAACTGGACGTACTCCGGCTCCTGGCCGAAGGCCTCGACACGGCGGAGATAGCCGGCAAGCTGAGCTACTCGGAGCGTTCGATCAAATCGATCATCCACGACCTGACGAAGCGCCTCGGGTTACGCAACCGCACCCACGCGGTCGCGTACGCGATGCGGGCCGGGCTGCTATAGGGCCGAGTGAGCCCCAACGGCAGATCATGCGGAACAGTCAGCGAGCAGTAGGTAAAGGCAGCTTGCCGTGGACGCCGCTCACGCCCCCGCCCCCCGCACACCGCCTGTTCCGGAGCGACGGCGCCTGACATGCCGCCGGGCGGTGCGCCCGTTCGTCGCCCGGTGACAGGGCGGCCGCCGCGGTCGTACGGGCCGCCTACCGTGCTCGTGTGCCGACCGGCGGTCTCCGGTTCGGTGAGCGTCGTACTCGAACGTCTTCGGCAGGGCAGGTCCACGCCGACGGCGCGCACCACTGCCCATGAGGCCGGTGCGTGGCGTTCTCCAGATGCGCGCCCTGCCACGCGCTTCGCGAAGCCCTGCCACGCGCTTCGCGGAGCCCTGCCCCGCGCGTCCGAAGCGTCCGAAGCGTCCGAACCGCCCATCGGTCGGCGGCGGCGTGGAGCAGCCGGGTCGCCGGGTCGCCGCGTCGCCGTGACCGCTCCCGGCCCGCCCCTTTGGCGGCCGACCGGAGAGCGGCTCCCCCAGGGGGTGACGGGGGCGCCATCGGCCGGTCAGCCGGCCGACCTGCGGGGGGTCGCCTCGACGATCCAGGCGGCGATCTGGACGCGGGACCCGAGTCCCAGGGTGGTGCGGATGTTGCGGATGTGGGTGTCCACCGTGCGGGTCGACAGGTACATGCGGTCGCCTATCTGCCGGTTCGTCAGGCCCTGGGACACCAGTACGGCCACCTGCCACTCGCGCTCACTCAACGACGTACGGGACAACGGCTCCTTCCCCGTGGGGACCGACGTGTCCAGTGCGTAGTCGGTGGCCTGTCGTGTCGTCAGGGTGCGGCCGGACGTGAACGCGGCCTCGACGTGCTTGTGGGGTACGGCTTCGATCACGCTGGTACGCACGGCGTTCACCTGCCGCTGCCACCACACTCCCGCCGCGGGGGCCTCGGGCACCGTCGGGCGCAGTTCCTCCGCCGCCGCGAGCAGCTTCAGCGCGCGCTCGTAGGCGCGGTCGCGGGCGGCGACGAGCGCGAAGCCCTCCAGGGCGCCGGCGCTCCACAGCGGGTGTCCGGCGGCGGCGTGGAGCAGCGCGGTGAAGCAGGACGTGGCCTGCTGCTGCTCGCCGGCCTGGAGGGCCAGAGCCCCGCGTGCCAGCAGCAGCGGCCGGACAGGTCCGGGGACGGTTTCGTCCCGCGCGACCGCCAGGGCCTCGTCGACGGGCTCGGTCATGTGCTCCGTCTCCCCTGTCACCAGGACCTGCCGAGCCAGCAGATGGAGGCTCAACGCGGCCATCGGCATATCGTCCTGGAGGCGGCTCGTTCCCAGGCAGTGGCGCAGCCGGCGGACGGCCGCCTGTCCGGAGCCGGGCCGTCGCAGCAGGTCGAGCAGGGTTTCCATACGGGCGAGTTGCGCGTCGTCCCCGGTGCGCGACGCCTCGGTCCGCACCTGGTCGGCCAGGAGCCGGGCGCGGTCGTCCAGTCCGCGCCACGCGGTGAGCACCGCCTGCGCCGACAGGGCGCCGAGGTGGTACCCCGACAAGGGGTCCGCGCGGCTCAGCACGGAGGCGAGCGCCGGCGGGCGGGCCGTCGGGGCGCCCATGATCATGTCGAGCGTCTCGACAGCCGCGACCAGCGGGACTTGACGCGGGTCATCCCCCGCGCGCAGCCAGGCGAGCATGTGGTCGATGTTGGCCCGTTCCCTTGCCAGGCGGCGCGCACGGTGACGGCTCAGGACGCCCGTCTCGTCGAAGGCACCGAGGGCCATGACGAACCAGGCCGCGGCGCGCTCGCGTACGGTGTCCTGCTCGGCCACGTCCTCAAGGCGCTCGCGTGCGAAGCACCGCAGCGACGCCGGCATCCGGAACCGGGCGTCACCCGTCTCGTCCGGTACGGCTGTGATGAGGGACTTGGCCTCCAGCGAGGCCAGCAGTTCCGGTACGGCGCGGGGCTCGACGGCGGTCGCGGTCAACGCCGCCGCCATGTCGGGTCCGAACCCGCCGGGCGCCTCCGCCAGGGCACGGAACAGCCGCCGCTCGTCGTCGCTCAGCAGGTCGTGGCTCCAGTCGATGGCCGCTCGCAGGCTCTGGTGCCGTGCCGCCGCTGTCCGCCAGCCCCCGGTCAGCAGGTCCAGCGGTGCCTCGTCCACCTGGTCGTGGAGCGTGGCGACCGGGAAGGCCCGCACCAGCCGTGCCGCCAGCTCGATGGCCAGGGGCAGACCGTCCAGTCGCGCGCACAGCGCGCCGATTCGGCGGGCGTTGGCCGCGGTTAACCGGAAGTCCGGCTTCACGGCACGCGCCCGGTCCGCGAACAGGCGCACCGCGGGAGAACGCAGCAGCTCGGCGGGGGTGGCGTCCGTGTCGTCGCCGGGTGCCGGTAGTCCGGCGATCGGGTACACCACCTCGCCCGGGTGACGCAGGGACTCCCGGCTGGTGGCCAGCACCCGCAGGTCCGGCCAGTGGGAGAACGCCTCGCCCAGCGCGGTGCCGCAGGCGTCGAGCAGGTGGTCGCAGCCGTCCAGGACCAGCAGCCGGGCACCGCGGTCCGCCTTGCCCGCGGAGCTCGTCCGCGCGAGCTCCGTGGTGATCCTCTCCCTCACCTCCCGCGGGTCGGCGGCCCCGTCGAGTTCGACGAGCCCGGCCGCCGTACGCCCGGTGCGCTGTTGTGCCGAGGCCGCCTCGATCGCCAGCCGGGTCTTGCCCGAGCCGGGCGGGCCCGTCAGGGTGACCAGCCGCCCGCCTGCGAGCAGGCGGGCGAGCTCGACCAGTTCGTCGGTGCGGCCCACGAAGCTGCTCATGCGGGCCTGTGCCTCCATGGAGGAACCGGCTCCCACGTCGACGGAGTTCCGCCGCTGCCGGTAGGCGCGCTGACGGCACGCGTTGGAGCAGTACCGGGGCGCCGAGCGACGGCCCGGCGTGGGAGCGGGCATGGGGCCGTCGCAGGTGGCGCAGCGGTCGGGTGGAGCGGTGGTCACTGGTGTTCCCTGCCTCCGTGGTGGCCTCGACCGGTTGCCGGCGTGCGCGAAGCGGGCAACGGAGGACGAGGCAGGGCGCGCGGTCCGCCGCCGTGCGGGCGGTCGTCCGGGTCCGGGCAGCCGTCCGGGTCCGGGCGGTCATCCGGGTCCGCGTGATCGTCCGGGTCCGGGCGGTCATCCGGGTCCGCGTGATCGTCCGGGCGCGGGCGGTCATCCGGGTCCGCGTGATCGTCCGGGCGCGGGCGGTCGTCCGGGTGCGGGTGCATCACGTCCTGCTCCCTGTTCCAAAGGCGAGGCGTCGCGGAGCGGCCCGCCCAGGCCCGGTGCCTCGGCGGAGCCGGGCAGTACGAGCCAGGGGGAGGGCGTTCTGCGTGCCACGGTTCACTCGTGGTCTGCCGGCACCCGACGCGATGCCGGCCGTGCGACGGGCCGAGACCGTCCCGGAGTGCCCTGCGCGTCCGGGGGTCCGGGGGGGTCCGGCAGCCGGAGCACTTCGGGCACGACGTGCTCGACGCGGCGCGCTGCTGCCGTGGCAGTCGCCGCGGCAGTTGCCGCCAAGGTAGCGCCGTCCGGGAGCGGTGATCATCCCCTCGCCCTTTCGGGCGGCAGGTCAGCCCTTTCGGGTGGCATGGACGGGCGCACGCCGTAACTGCGCGGATTACCGACGAGGCGGGCGTCCGCCGTATGGATCATCTGTTCGGGCGAGGCGCCGTAACCGAGCAGCCCCGCCCCCGGGACGACCGGCCTTCCCCGAAATGGAGTCAGGCATGACCACGTCGCACATGACCACGTCGCACACGATCGACGAGCTCGAGACGCTGCTGGACGGCTCGTGGGACGAGACGGCCGACGCGGCCGCTCACGACCTCCACGAAATCCGCTTCGAGCAGACGAGCCAGGGCACCACCTACTGCTGAAGCCCGCCCCCGCCTGACGCGAGCAGGCGCGCAGTCACCGGCGGGGCCTGCCCGGCATGCCCCGCCCTCCCCCGACGACGCCATGAGGAAACGGCACATGACCTCGAAGGACGCCCAGGCGGCCTACGACCTGCTCCTGGGGCACCAGCGGCAGCTCGCCCCGGCGGTGGACTCCGCCGTCCGCACCGCCTGTGCGGACGCCCCCGAGTTGCAGCGGGCGGTCCTGGCCCTGCTGGAGACGGACGCCAGCTCCGGCAGCCTCTTCAGGCTGCTGGCACTGCCCGTGCACGGCGCCCTGACCGGCGACGTGGAGCCCGCGGTCCCGGTGTGCGTGCTGTCCAGGCTGTGGTGGGCCGGAGCGGAGATCCTCGACGACGTGATGGACGGGCAGTTCGACCCGCGCACCGCCGGCCTGTCCGCGGCGGCGGTCACCGTCGCGAGCACCGCCTGCCTCACCCTCCTCCCCCAGGAGGTCATCGTCCGGCAGCGGTTCCCCGACGAACTCAAGGCGGCTTTCGGGCGCGAACTGAACCGCGCCACGATCGAGTCCGCCGACGGCCAGCTGGCGGACATGGCGCAGAACGCCACCTCCGACTTCTGGAAGCGGACCATGACCGGCTACGACGGGAAGACCGGCGCCGCCTACGGCCGGGATGCCGCGATGGCCGCGATGCTGGCGGGACGGACGGAGCAGGAGGTGCGCGGCTGGCGGGTCTTCGGGCGGCTCTTCGGCGTGCTGCGGCAGACGGCGAACGACCGCGCGGCGGCGACCGCCGAACAGGATGCCGACCTGGCCAACGGCACCCCGACCCTGCTGCTGGCCTACGCGCTGGAGACCCTGCCGTCCGCCGAGGCCGAGGAGCTGGGGCGGGCCCACACGCACGCTCCCCGGGACGCGCACGCGCGCGGCGCCGTGTGGGACCGGCTGCGCCGACCGGACGTGGCGGCCGGCTACGACCGCAGGATCGCCACGCTCCGGCAGCGGGCGTCCGACCTGCTCCAGCAGCTGGCGGCGCCCTCGCCCCACCGGGACGTCATCCAGTGGATGGTCGGTGTCTCGGCCGCCTCCTCGCAACTGACCGACCAGGACGGGATCGCAGCATGACGACCTCCGAGGAAACCATCAGCGACCTGCGGGCCATGTCCGCCGGCTCGGCCGGATACGCGCCCGTCTCGGCGGACCTGCTGGCCCGGCTGGCCGACGACGCCGAACGCGGCGGCCCCGTCTGGTCCCTGATCGGCGGCCATCCGCAGGCGGCCGAGCCGCTGTTCGGCATCCGCGCCGTCGCCGGGGTGCGTTGGCTGATGCTCAGCGGTCTGGCCCCCGAACTCGCCGAGCACCTCCGGCATCTGACCGCCGGAATCGGCGATCGCGCGTACGCCACCCATACCTGGCAGCTGTCCGCCCAGGCGTTGCTGGACCACCCGGACCACACCCTCGCCGCGCTCAACCGGCCTGTCCAGCAGCACCAGCCGGGCCGGGCGGGCGTTCTGCTGGCCGCGCTGGGGATGCTGGGCGCGCCGAAGGTACGGCTGTTGGAACTGGGCGCCTGCGCCGGTCTCAACCTGCTCGTCGACCACTACCGCTGGTTCGGACCGGGCTGGGAGTGGGGCGATCCCGACTCGCCCGTACGCCTGGTGGCCCACGGCAAGGCTCCCGGCGACCTCACCATCGTCGAGCGCGCGGGGTGCGACCTCGCCCCGCGCGATGCCGCCGACCCGGCCGACGTACTGATCCTGCACTCTTTCCTGCCGCCCGAGCGGGACATCGAGCGGATGGAGCTGGACGACGCCCTGGCGCTGGCCGCCCGCTCCGAGGTCCGGGTGGACAAGGCGGACGCCGCCGACTGGCTGGCCGCCGAGCTGGCGCGGCCAGCCGGTGACGGCGACGGTGACCGTGACGTGCGCACCGTGGTGTGGCACAGCTTGCTGTGGGGCTACCTCACGCCGCGACAGCAGACGGAGATCGAGAGGGTTCTCAGCGAGGCGGCGACCCGTATGCCGCTGGCCCGAGCGTGCTTCGAACCGCACAACTGGGGCCTGGCGCCACGCCTTCAGGTGACCGTCTACTCGTAGCCCGCCGACAGACGTGGTCGCGTCCCCGGTCGGCCCGCGCCCGCGCGACCCGCCCGGGGGCCATCCGCGTCGCCCTCGCCCTCGTACCGGCACCCACCGTTCTTCAGGAGCTGACCCTGGTGCACACCCTGATTCTCGGAGCGGGCCCGACCGGCCTGGTCACAGCGATGCTGCTGGCCGCGGAAGGGCATCGCGTCACCGTGGTCGACCCGGACCCCGGGCCGCCCGCCGACGGCCCGCACGGCGTGTGGGAGAAGTGGAAGCGGCCCGGAGCGCGCCAGTTCGCCGCCGCCCACGTCCTCGCCCCCGCCGGCTACCGCATCCTGCGGCGGGAACTGCCCGAGACCGTCTCCGAGGTCCTGGCATGGGGAGGCCGACGCCACAACATGATCGCCGGCGCGCTGAGCCTCCTGCCCGACGGCGCGGCCGAACCGGACGACGAACGGTTCGACACGGTGGCGGCACGCCGGCCGGTGCTGGAGGCCGCGCTGCTGGCCGTCGCGGAACGGGCCACGGGCATCACGCTGCGGCGGGGCATGCGCGCCGTGGAGCTGCTGGTCGGGGACCCGTCCGAAGCGCGCGGCGCGCACGTAACCGGAGTCGTACTGGACGACGGCGAACACGTCGCGGCAGACCTGGTCGTGGCGGCTTCCGGCCGGAGCCGGTTCGCCGCGTCGTTCCTCGACGCCGTGTACGCCGACGCGGCTCAGGCCGATGTCCCGGGAATCCGGCCGGGTGGGGCGGACATCCGGCCGCATGAGGCGGACATCCGGCCTGGTGGGGCGGACCGGGGATTCCGCTACTACACCCGGCACTTCCGCTCCGCCGACGGGAGCCTTCCCGGTCCGGCGCCCTGGCCCCTGCACCACCACGACAGCGTGTCGGTCATCGTCGTCCCGGGCGACAACGGCACCTGGTCGATGACCCTGGTCACGTCCGGGGCGGACCAGAAGCTCAGAACGCTGGGCCGAAGGGACGCCTGGCAGCGGGCCGCCGCCCTCTATCCCGGCCTCGCGCCCTGGGCGGAGGGCGAACCGATCGGCGGCGTCGTCGCCATGGGCGGCATCCACAGCGTGCGCCGCCGCCTCGTCCACCCCGGACGGCCGCCGGTGACCGGACTGGTGGCGGTCGGGGACGCCTGGGCCACCACCAATCCCCAGTTCGGTCTCGGCATGACCCTCGGCATCACCCACGCGACGCTCCTGCGCGACGTACTGCGCAAGGCCGGCCCCGGAACCAGTCGCCCCGCCGAACTGGCCCCGCTCTTCCACGACATGACCGAACGACACCTCGCCCCCGTGTGGGCGGGGCTCGCCGGCTGGGAGGCGCACCGCCAGGCCGAGATCGACGCGGACATGCGCGGCGAGGTCCACCGCAGCGGCGACCCCGCCTGGAACCAGCACGTCGCCGGCCGGTCGGCCTGCCTGCGCGACGCCGGAGTCATGCGCGCGATGGCCGAGATCGGCTTCCTGCTCACCGACTCCCGGGAAGCCATGGGGAAGCCGGGTCTCATGGCCCGTTTCGCGCGACTGGCCACGAACGCGCCCCGCTACGTCGACGGCCCCGGCCGCCGCGAACTGCTCACGGCCGTCGGCGACCCCGCGTGAACAGGGCCACGCCCGAAGACCGCGGCCCCCACCCGTAGAGCCCCACAGGCGGCCGGGACGGGGTTCGCCCTCGCCGGTGCGCGCACGGACACGTACCCGTGCGCTGAGGGTCGCAAGGTCCGCCTGCGACAGGCCTACAGTTGCCCGCGGTCTGGGACGAGCCGCCGGACAGGCGCGCCGAGAAGTCCGTGGACACGACCACTCTCGACACCTCTCTCCACACCTCTTTCGACACCTCTCTCGATACCCCTTCCGACACCCTTTTCGACACCCCTTTCGACACCTCGGAATCATCGCTGGCCGCCACAGCCCCGGCCGGGCACACGCCCGGACGTCGACGAATGGAAGACCTACGCGTGGAACGCGAAACCGCTGCCCGGAGAGAGCCCCGGCGAGGGACCGGTGGGACGACTGGGACGACGGACGCGGAGCCACCCCCAGCCGAGCAGGGCGGTCTTACGGACGTGTCCAACGCCTCGGTACCCGAGCGCGCTCGTTCCACCAGGCTTGCCGCCCTGGCAGCGTCGCTGGCCGGTCTCCTGCTGGTCGGCGCACCTTTCCTGCTGACGGGAGGCGGCGGAACAACCACCGCGAGCCCTTCCACCGCCACCGCGGGTCCCTCCGTCTCGCCGCCCCCGGGCCGGTCCGGGCACGGGGAGAACACCACCGCCCCGTCTCGGCAGTCGGGCCCGGGCGCCAGGAATCGTGAGTCGCCAGGTACAGCCGCACGCGACTTCGGTGCCTCGGCCGCTTTCGACACTCCCCTCGCGACGACCGCGGGTGCACCCCCCTCACCCTCCTCATCCCCCTCACCCCTTTCGCCCCCTTCACAGCCTTCCCCCGCTTCACCCCCTTCGTCCGTCACCGAGAAGCCGTCCCCGACAGGTGACGGGGCCCAGCAGGGGACCCAGACCGTCATCAGGGGTACGAGCGTCCTGCTGCCCGGGCAGTCCTGGTCCACGAACCGGATGACCATGACCCTCCAGGGAGACGGCAACCTGGTGATCTACGACCGGAACGGCACGCCACGCTGGCAGTCCGGAACCGTCGGGCGCGGCGCCAAGACCGTTTTCCAGGCGGACGGGAACCTGGTCGTCTACACCTCCGACATGACGACCGCATGGTCCACACGCACCGACGGTCACGACGGCGCTGAGCTGGTTCTGGGCAGGGACGGTAAGGCGACCGTCCGCTACGGGAACACCGTTCTGTGGTCCAGCGGCACTTGAGCGCCAGGACCGCCCGGCGGAGCGAGAGGTCTGCCCCTTCGGGCAGTGCGCCGTGCCGCGTGCCGTAACTGCGCTCATCACCGAGGACGCGGCCGATCACCGACCCGAATCATGTTTCCGGGGGGCGCTGCCGCACGGTCCGTGAGGGCCCTCGGCCGTCCCCTGACCACCGGCCCTCGGCCGTCAACTGACCACCTGTTGCCCCATGAGACGGAGCGCCACATGAACACACTCACCGTGATCGACGAACTCGAGGTACTGCTGGACGGCTCGTGGGACGGCGACATCGAGACGGATGCCGCCGACGTGTACAAGGTCGTCCTCGAAGGCACTCCCAAGGGGACCCAGAGCAACCCCTACGGCTTCTGCTGAACACCGAGACGCCGCCATCCGGTCGTGGGGATGAGCGGTAGGGGTGGGGCGTGCGTGCACGCCCCACCCCCTGACAGAGGGTGCCCGACCGGATGAGGGCACGGCAGTGAAAGGTACTTCCTGACCATGACATGGCACCCCTACGGCTTCGGCGCCTCCGCCGATCTCGCTGTCGAGGCACACGGCCTGGTCAAGCAGTACGGCGGTCTCACCGCCCTGAACGGTTTGGACCTGGCCCTCCGCCACGGCACGGTGTTGGGCGTACTGGGCCCCAACGGCGCCGGCAAGACCACGCTGGTGCGCGTGCTGTCCACCCTGGCCAAGGCCGACGCCGGATACGCCCGGGTGGCCGGGTTCGACGTCCGGCGCCGGCCCCGGCAGGTGCGCCGCGTCATCGGACTCACCGGCCAGTACGCGTCGGTGGATGAGCAACTCTCCGGTTTCGAGAACCTCTACATGATCGGCCGCATGCTGGATCTGCCCAGCAGAGGGGCCCGCGTCCGCGCCGTGGAACTGCTGGAGCGCTTCTCGCTCACCGAAGCCGCCGCCCGCCCCGCCCGGACCTACTCCGGTGGCATGCGCCGTCGACTGGACCTCGCCGCCGGCATGGTGGGCCGCCCTCAGGTGCTGTTCCTCGACGAGCCGACCACCGGGCTCGACCCGCGCACCCGCAACGAGGTGTGGGACGAGATCCACGACCTGGCCAAGGAGGGCACCGCCGTCCTGCTCACCACCCAGTACATGGAGGAGGCCGAGCAGCTGGCCCATGAACTCACGGTGGTCGACCGCGGCCGGGTGATCGCCCACGGTTCGCCGGCCGAGCTCAAGGCCGCGGTGGGCGGAGACATCCTGGAGGTCCGCCCGTTCACCACGGCGGACCTGCCCAGCATGTTGTCCTGCCTGTCCGAGGCGGGGATAGCGGACGCCTGGACCGACCCCGCCGAAGGACTGTTGATGGTCCCCGCCTTCGACGACAGACAACTCAGCGGCGTGGTACGGACCCTTGGCGGCAGAGGCTTCGGCATCAGCGGCATCACCACGCGCCGGCCCGGCCTGGACGAGGTGTTCCTGGCCCTCACCGGACAGGGCAACGGCGCGGGCCCCGGGACACAGCCCCGGCGGCAGCCGGCACCACCCCCGGCCCGAGGGGCATGGCCTCCCGGGCCGACCATCCTCGCAACGCAGGTCAGGCCGACGCAGGTCATGCCGACGCAGGTCATGCCGACGGCGGTCAGGCCGACAGAGGTCAGGCCGCCCGCCGTCGCGCCGCCTCCCCCTCGCGGCGGCTCAAGGATCGCGCCGCGTGCCTATCTACGTCACACCGGCACGCTCGTCCGGCGCAATCTCCTCCGCATCAAAGCCGACCCCTACACGCTGTTCGACTCGTTGCTGATGCCGGTTCTCTACACGCTGCTCTTCGTCTACGTGTTCGGCGGAGCCGTCTCGGGCTCGCGGGAGAAATACATCCAGTACATGATCCCCGGCCTGCTCGGCATCCTGAGCCTGACACTGGCCACATCGGTCGGCGCCGGCATGAACGCCGACTTCAAAACCGGGCTGATGGACCGCTTCAGGACCCTGCCCATCGCCGCGTCGTCGGTCCTGGTGGCCAAGCTCATCGCGGAGACCATCCGGTCGGTGCTGTCGCTGTCGGTCCTGATCAACGTCGCCATGCTCCTGGGACTGCGGGTGCCCGCAGGGCCGCTCAAACTGCTGGCCGTGGACGGCCTCATCCTTGTGTTCGGCATGTCCATGGTGTGGGTGTCCATGCTGATCGGCATGACCATGCGCAGTACCGAGGCGGCCCAGGGCGTGAGCGCGCTGGTGGCCGTGCCGCTGCAGTTCGGCAGCTCGATCTTCGCACCGGTCTCGACGATGCCGGGCTGGCTGGAGTCCTTCACCCGGTTCAACCCGCTGTCCGCCCTGGCCGACGCCTGCCGGAACCTGATCAACGACAGGCCCGCGGGTCACTCGGTGCTGATCGTGCTGGCATGGTCGGTCGGCATCACCCTCGTGACCGCCCCGCTGGCGGTGGCACGCTTCCGCAAGCGGACCTGAGCAGACGGGGAGCCGTTCTCCGGATGCACGGCTACGGCGTCAGCCCCTGCGGCTACGGCATCAGCCTCTGCACGACTACGGCGCCAGCCTCGGCACGGCTACGGCGTCAGCCTCTGCAGGGCGTACGTGCCCGTCGTCAAGCCACGTATGCCGCGAGGGTCAGTGGGACGCCCGCCCGCGACGCCAGGGATGGGCGGCCAGGCGCTCGATGAGCAGGTAGTGGACGAGCAGCGACAGGAACCAGGTCACCACGCCCCCTACCAGGAACAGGCCGAGAGCGCTGAGGTCGGGCTGGCCGCGCCGCAGCAGCCAGTACACGGGAAGGTGCAGCAGAAAGAGGCTGTACGACATGCGGCCGATCTCGGTGAGCAGCTCGCCCGACAGCAGCCGTGCCAGGGGGCCTCGGTCGCTGCTGAGCACTGCCGTCAGCAGCGCGGCGCCCAGCACGGCCGCGACCACGTACCGGTTGTCGCCCTGCCCTCCGCCGCGAAGGACGGCCGACACCGCCAAGGCCGCCGCTGCGGCGAGGCCGGTCGCCGTCAGCAGTACGGCGGCCGGACGGGACACCGCGCGGCCACCGCGTTCGGCCAGGTGAACGAGGCAGGCAGCACCGGCACCGGCCGGCAGGGCGAGTGTCTGCATGCCGGTGAAGACGCCGAGGCCGGGCAGCGCCCCGCGGGCCGCGGCGACGGTCGCCGCCCCGGCGAGCAGGGCGGCGACCAATGTCACCGCGGCGAGTCGGCGTCGGGCGAGCAGGCAGAGGCACGCCAGCAGAAGGGACCACGTCAGCACGGAACGTGCGGTGATGTCCCACAACCACAGCGGAGCGAGCGGCGAGTCCATCGTGGGGACGGCACCCAGTGGTCGGCCGTGCACCCACTCGGCCCAGCCCCCATGGCCGGGTAGCACCAACGGAACCTGCCGGGCCAGGTCGCGGATGATGCGCGGAGAGCCGAGCGCCCAACAGGCCGTGAGCGTCATGGCGAGCGACACCAGCAGGGCGGGAATCAGCCTCTTCGCCCTACGGGCCAGGAAGCCGACGACGCCGGTCCTGCCGGTTGCCGTCGCCCTGCGGAGCAGGGGCAGGGTGGTGAGAAAGCCCGTCAGCACCAGCAGGACATCGATGCCCGCACCGCTCCAGGAGAAATACGGCCCGCCCATGCCGGTGTCGTACAACAGAACGGCCAGCACAGCGGCGCCCCGCAGACCGTCCACGGCGGAGAACCGCCTCCCACTCGCCTCCCGCCCGGAACCCTGCGCCGCCACCGGGCCCGGCTCGGCCCCGGGCACAGGCCCGGCGAGCAGTGTGGGGAATCGGGTGACGTCCGCGAGGGGAGCACCGTCGACCGGTCCTCCGAACCCGGCCCGTCCCAGCTCGACGCCCGCTGCCGGCCACGTGATCGGATGCGCCCGCTCCGACGGCGGGTGGAGATGAGGATGGAGATGAGGATGGGGATGGGGATGGGGATGGGGACCGTACTCGTACCAGTACGACTCGGCCGGGTTCGGCGGCTGATGCCAGTCGTGCTCTTCGTTCATCTCGGCCAGGTCCGGAAGCAGGAGGTGATGACGGCCTCGGCGGGGCGGCCGAGGAAGGAGGTGTGGGAGCCGGCGGGGGCGCCGGCCGCGGGGTCGGCGTGGAAGTCGAGGTTCCACCAGTACAGGCCGGCCATGTCCCGGTCCCGGGCGACCTGGCAGGCCGCCTCGAACCAGCGTTGCTGCACCGTGGGGTTGAGCTTCCCCCCGCCCTTCCAGACGGCCGGGTGACGATAGGCACCGTCCTCGGCGATGATGCCGACCTCGCTCAGGATGATCCGGGGCAGTTTTCCGGTGCTCTTGCGGTCGAGCCAGCGCTGCCAGCCGTCGGCGATCTCCCCGACGGAGGCGTCGTCGCCGAGCCCGGTGAGGGGGAAGTAGGCGTCGACGCCCAGGTGGTCGACGGGGACGGGGACATGCCGGGCGACGTAGTTGTCCCAGTTGGCGTCGTAGGACAGCTCTCCGGGGAACGACTTGCGTGCCGCGGCGATCAGCGAACGCCAGCGCGGGTCGTCCTCCAGCGAGGTCAGCTCCGCCCCGATGACGAAGGTGCTCGCGTGATGGCGGGCCGCGAGGGTGAGATACGGCGTGAGGAAGGCCTCGTACGACCGGAACCAGGCCGCCCTGTCGGCAGGGGCGAGTGAGCCGCGCCAGGCCAGGGGATCTTGGGCCAGCAGGCTCTGCTCATCGAGCAGCGGACGCAGAGTGATACGTAGCCCGGCCGCCGCCGCGGTGTCCATGAGCATCCCCAGGTGCCGTAGGGAGGGCGTCGCGGCCGAGGCGCCGACCCGGCTCGCCGTGGGGCCGGCGGTCGCGAAGGGCAGGGTCACCGAGATCGCGTTCATGTGCTTGCCGACCATGTAGTTCACCAGGCGCAGTGCGTTGGTGCGCACGGACGAGTCCGTTTCGCCCGGGTAGGTGTACCAGAGCACCTGCGCGCCGAGTTGGGGGTCGCCGCGCCGCCAGGGCCGGGCGACCCGCGCCGGAGCCGGGTTCCCGGTCGCGGACGCGGACGCGGACGCGGATGCGGGCGCTGTGGTCGGCGCCGCCGGGGCTCCGGCTCCCGGGGAGACACACCCGGCCGTCAGCAGGAGGGCCATGACGGCCATGAGGACCATGAGGACCAGGCGGACGGGGCCACGAAGAGGTGTACGCATCCCTCAGGCCGGTTTCGCTATCACGACGAACTGGTTCTCCACGCCGCGCAGACAGCGCAGCAGCCCCCGGAAGGAACCGGCCGCCTCCCAGAGCGCGAAGAACGGCATCAGGGCCACCACCGCGATCGGCTCCCACCACAGACGGCGGCCGTTGGACGACACCGAGGCGTTGATCTTGAGGCCCTCCCAGTACATCCAGACCGCGTAGCCCATGGTCACCGCCCACAGGGGCAGGACCCACGGCGTGACGGGCGAGGTGTTGAGGTCGCCGAGCAGCGCGCCGACCGCCAGGACGACGCCGACGTGCTGGAAGGGCCCCATGACCCAGGTCGTCACGCTGTACATGAGCAGGGCCCTGGAGCGGCGCGGCAGGCTGCGGTTGAAGGCGAGACCCACCAGGCCCCAGGACCAGCGTTCTCGTTGCTTGAGGAAGTCCCGCATGGTCGCGGGGGACGCGCCGTAGCTGCGGCCGGAGAACCAGTCGCTGCGACCCTTGTAGCGGCTGGCGAAGACCAGGGCCAGGTGGGCGTCCTCGCAGATGGAGTCCGGGCCGAAGTCCCAGCCGATCGTGGCCTCGATGGACGCGCGGAGCAGCAGCAGTTCGCCGTGCAGCCCGGCCAGCGGAGTACCGCCGCCGGTGAGGACGGCGAAGCGAGCGATGTCGTCGGCAGGGCGTATCGCGTCGGCCAGCCAGGTCAGGCGATTGACGGCGTTCTCGCGCGGATAGGTCAGCATGCCCTGGGCCAGGTGCTTGCCGTCGGGGCCGGCGCGGCGTTGGGCGTTGATGAAACGGGCGACCTGTTCGGCCGTGTCGGGGCCGACGCCGGTGTCGTCGTCCATGTGCAGCACCCACACGTCGTCCAGGGCCTCGCCCTCGGCGATGCGCAGCTCGTGGGCGTAGTGGTTGGCGCGGGCCTTGAAGCGGGTGCCGTTGCGGGTGCGGTAGGCCTTCGGCACGGTGACCACGCGAATCAAGGGGCTGCGGGCAGCCAGGACGTCGATGCGGTCGGCGGCCTCGCAGCCCTCCTCCGTCAGGATGTCGATGCGCAGCGCGGGGAACCAGCGCGGCAGGAACGCGCAGTACGACAGCACCGACCGCTCCAGTGCCGGGTAGGTGTCGTGCCGGCCGATGGTCGGGACGAGCACGACGAGCCGGTCGTGCAGCGCCAAATCGGCGTTGGTCCAGCCGCGCTGGCGGGCGATACGGCGACGGGTGAGCACGGCACCGGTGACGCCGACGAGCGAACTGACGACGGGCAGCGTCCACAGGACGGTGACCACCCAGCCCATCAGGGTCGCCCTGGGGGAGTACAGCGCGGAGGAGAAGGCGTAGGCGAGGGCCGCGGTGACCAGGAAGGGCAGGAAGCCCGGCTTCCAGGCGGCCTGACGCTTCACCATGCGAGCGGTGCGGCGGGACGGGGAGATGTCGATGCCGTCTGCAGAGATGGCCATGATCACCGACTTGCGTATGTAAAAGTCGACTTACCGCTCAGGGCCGGAACGCCCCGGAAGTACTATGCGGAACCTTGCATGACACTTGTAGATTTTGTGAAGATGATTCCCGTCACAGAACCTGATCCGACGAGGGCGTGCGCCCAGGACGCCTGCGGTGGCGGTGAGGGTGGCGGACCAGGTTCGAATCCTGCCGGGGGAACAGAACAAAGGGCCGGCTCAGGAGGGGTTTCCTCC